>NZ_JAAEJV010000001.1 GCF_015356785.1 Candidatus Neptunochlamydia vexilliferae
CCCCCGACCCCCCCGCAATCTTTGCCTGATAGGGTTGGTGCCCCTTTCCTAAAAGGTCACTTTCTGGGTGGAGATAGACCCGGATCCGGTGCTTTACATGGGGCATTTGAAGGGCTGCCGTTACCCCTAATCCCCCAATCACAAGGACAGGAAGAAGCCAGTAAAACCACTTGATCCGGCAAAGAAAAAAAAGGGCCATGAAGGTGACCATCATGATCGCCACCGTCCCATTATCAGGTTCGATGAGGATAAGGAAGAGGGCTGGAGCAATCCGCGCCACAATGAGGTAAAACCGCTTCCAGGTCATCCTCTCTTCTTTCAGAAATAGGTGAATAAAGTAAAGGGGGGCAATTACCTTCATAAACTCGGAGGGTTGAAAAGAGATCGAGCCAAAAAAGATCCACCGGTGGGCCCCATTTAATAGGCGGCCAATCCCCGGTACAAAAACGAGGATGAGAAGGGCTGTCAGTCCATAAAAAAGGTAGGGGGAAAGGGCTAAAATTTTCCGGTATCCGAAGTGAAAGGTGAGAAGAGCAAAAATAGCCCCGAGACAGCCATAGATCAGCTGCTTGATAAGAGCATGGTGGGTGCTTACCTCCAAACTTCGATCGATCACCTCTGCCGATGAGGTGCCAAAAACCATGAGCACCCCAAGGGCAAATAGAGCAATCACAAAAGAGAGGAGAAAGTAAACGCTTCTCATTTTTTATACCCATTCCGATTCAAATTTGGGTTTTCCCTGCGCCAGCATCTCCAGCTTTACCCCCCTCTGCATCGCCCCTATCTCCTGGATAGGGGACTGCTTCGATGGGGCTAAGGAGCTGGGCAAAAATAACTTATACATTTCTGCAACCATAACATCTTCATCTGCTTTGTTGCAACTCCTTGAAAGCTAATAAGCTTCCTGCGGATTTGCGCCGCGCAGCTAAAGCGCTATGGCACCAGAAATGCATGAGTTATTTTTGCCCAGCTCCTAAATCTGGAGCGCTGGCTTTGGCAAACCTCCAAATTTGAATCGGAATGGGTATAACCGTTCCTAAAAAAGCCTGAAACCCCAGTTTCTTTCATATGGTAATTTTCTCAAAGAACTTTTCTTTTTCCAGCTGGCTTCATGTTCGATCTCACAAACTTACAAAAGTTTAGATTTGATCTCCACACTTTGCCAGCCGAAAAAATCTCAACCAATCTATCCTCAATTTTAGGGTTGACAGAGCACTAGGTGGGCTTGGATAAAGGTGAGATTCATCTGTATTTCTTCCTACAGGGTTATCGTTTGCATCCAGATATTCATCACAATCAATATGAGCTTCTAGAAAACTTTAATTGGTTGGCCTATAAATGATTGGAACTACATTAGGGGATTTTTTTTCAGTTCTTCATACAATCGCCTTCCAAATTTCCTAATTTCACCCCAAGCAGGATCTTGACAAATCTCTTTATCACTTTTCATAATGGTCTGTTCTCCAACCTTTTTTGTATCATCGTAGTTGATCAGTAAATCATAAAACCTTTCGAGATCTTGACGTTGCTTAGCTGAGAGGGTGGACCATTTTTTGACAGACTCGCAAGGAGAGATAAACCCTTCAAAAATTTCTATAAATGTATTGAACCCTTCATAATTACCATGAACCCAAGCCTTTTCCTGTTTTTCTGCATTGGAAATGTCATCAAGGCTATCTAGAAAAATATTTTGATAGTAAGCTTGAGTTTTTTTATCTAACATACCTATTCTTTTTGGGTTTTGTCCGAAATTTTCTTAAAATCATATTCAGCATAATCAATGTGAGCTTCCGGGGAACCTTTATCAACAACATTCCCATCTTTATCATAGAATTTATCTTCAATACGGTGTTTTACATAGGGTTTTCTTTGGCATTCATTAGGGCTATTAGGATTAGCGGGCATAACCCTAACTTCTTCTTTATAATATAATTCACCATTCTTTTTAGTAGTTTCTAAGGTATATTTCACCCCTCCTCCTTTTCTAGAGGATTCTACATTCCAATTTTCAGGCACTCCTTCAGGCCTGGGAGGGACATTATAGCCTTTCCCTACTAAATCATTTCTTATTTGGTTTTCTCGTTGGAATTGAGGAGTATTGGGTAAGCCTCTTGTGAGAGCAGAACCAACAGCAGCTCCTCCTACGGCAACCCCTGTAGACCTAGCGACAGCAGCAGTACGGCCAGCCGCACTTATTAAGTTGGTACCAGAAGCAGGAAGTCCTGGAGGAGGCAGTGTTCCCATAACGATTTTAGGTTGACTATCCTCATGCTCCACCGCCGGGTAGTTATCTGCCTGATCTGTTCCAAAAACGCTATCAATCCACTCATGACCTTCCCTAGACCCAGACATAGCTTGGTGAAATCCATGAGCAGCAGCTGAACTCTGCTCCTGAAAGTTTTCCTTAAACGTCTCCCAAAGCGTTGGCTCTTCTTTAGGATCAACATTGAGAACTTCTGAAGGAACCTGCGCATACAACGTCTCTTTAATCACGCTAATCTGTTCTTGAGCAACTTCTTCCATAGCTTCAGAGTTAGAGTTTCCATCTCTATTAGCGACAAAAGGCTCACTGGTTTGAGGTGAGGGGGGTATCGGTCGTGAAGACTCTGGGATTGTTTGGGCTATATCAGCATTGCTTTCGTCTTCAAATTTCACATCTCCAGGCTTATTCACTCGAGGACGCCCTTCTGAAACATCAGAAGCTCCAGCTGCTCCAACCATGCCAGCTGCTACAGGAGTTCCAGCTCCTTTGGTAGCTACAACAATCACAACAGCAACGACAACAACAGTAGCAACAATCACTGCTTTCTTGTGCTTCTTGACAAATTTTTTGGTCTTTTTCCATTTTTTTGAAAGCCAACTCTTACATAAAATAACCTTGGGCTGCTGATATGATTGGTAGGAAACAGCAGGAATGATCGAGCACTTTTCCCCATCGAAACTAGAAAACCACCACCAACTCCCCTCATCATCCAGACCTTCATCCTCGTCCGAAAAGAGCCACTCAATGTCTCTTTCCAGCTCTTCTTTTCCCTGGGTGTCCCAATCAGGAACCCCATTGCGCGCTAAAAAGGCCATAAATCGCATCGCTTCATCTAGGCCCCAGCCACCGTCTTCCTCTAAAATCTCCCCAGATTCCACCATCTCGACAAAAGACATGATACTTGAAAAAGAGAGGTTGTCATAAGACAAAAGATCCCAAACAGAAGAAGGACTACTCTTCAACTCATTTTCAAAATCAAATGGCCCACAAGCATTTAACGATACATTAAGAAAGATTGCAGGGATACATAAGACAAGTAGAAAGCGAAAAAGCTTCACAGCAAACTCCCAGCTTAATAAAAACAAACGGTAACAGGTTTTCTTAAAAATAGCCAAGGAGTTTCTTAAAAAAATCCAAGCACTTGTCAGTAAAATGATTATTGGATTTTTAAGCGGTCACCTGGGCGCAGTTTCTTAGCCTTCTCTTCATCCAAATTGTTGAGACGGAGAAGCTCTTCGACCTTCAGCCCATTTTTCTGCGCGATCGTCCAGGGACTGTCTCCCCCTTTGACCACATAGTATTTTTTCCCATCGACCGCCTCTTTTTTAACGGCTGGCCGCTTTGGGGGAAGCTTGAGCTCTTGGCCGATCTGGAGACGGGAGTTGGTCAGGCGGTTGAGCTTCATAATCGCATCAACACTCACCCCATGGGTGCGGGCGATCTTCTCCAAGACATCCCCCTTTTGGACCGTCACGATTCGTAGAGGGCTTTTCGGCACGACTTTCTTTTCTTCTTTAGGGGCTGGAGCTAAAACAGGAGCAGGAAGGAGAGCTTTTTTCGCCTCTTCCACTTTGGCCTTGGCGGTATATTGACTGATCACCTGATCGATCGGATCTTTTGCCTTGGTAGGGGCGATGACAATCTCTTCTGGAGCTTTTTGCTCCCCCGCAAGCTCTAGCTCACCCCCTTTCTTCAGGGAGCTGACAAAGAGGGTCACTAAAAGCCCCGCATTGATCAGCACCGCAACAATAATAATATCTCTTCTGTTCATCTTCTTACCTCTCCAACGTAGCTTTTAAACCTTTCTCCCCTTTCTTCATAGTTTCGAAACTGATCGAAACTGGCGCAGCCGGGCGATAACAGGACCGTCTCTCCTTGGGTCGCTTTTTCCTTGGCTGCTGCAACCGCCTCTTCGAGGTTCAAGCACCGCTTGACAGGGACCAGACCGCCCACCTCTTTTTCAATTTGGGACGCGGTTTCCCCAATGGCAAATACCTCTTTTACCTTCCCTGGAAATTCCTTTTTCCAGTTTGCAAAGGTTCCTTGTTTGCTCTGCCCTCCCGCAATCAGAAGGACTTTTCCCGGGTTATTTTCAATCGCATAAAGGGTCGCTTCCGGGTTCGTTCCTTTGCTATCGTTCACAAAGCGAACGCCCTCTATCTCACCGACAAACTCCATCCGATGCGGGGGGCTTTTAAAACTTTTTAGCGCCCGACCAAAATCTTCTCGTGCGATCCCGAGACGTTCACAAACGAGCCAGGCCGTTTCCCCCCAGTATCTCTCCCTTCCTGTTAGTTGTAAATAAGAATCGGCTAAATCTTTGATCCGCTTTTTGGTATTGGCATATTCTTCGAAAGAGCTATAGCGATCCAGGTGGTCGGGAGTGATGTTGGTAATGACAGAAAGCTCGAGACACGGCGTGGTCATCGTTTCGAGTTGAAAAGAGCTGAGTTCAACAACTAAAAACTCATCGGGGTCGGGGTTGCATGCATATTCGGCGAGGCTATTTCCCACGTTGCCAAGCGCGCGCGCCTTGATCCCCACGCCGTTTAGAATATGGGTTAAGAGAAGGGTGAGTGTTGTTTTTCCATTGGTCCCAGTAATGCCGATCGCCCGATTTTTTAAGTTACGAAAGGCGAGTTCCGCCTCCCCAATGACATTTCCCTTGGCTAAGGGGTGACTACGGGGAATGCCAGGGGAAAGAACGACTAAATCAACGGGGCCGATCGTGGCTGTTTCGGGAAGGACGGTGATCCTTTCCACCGGCTCGGGCTTCCGGTCGACACCGACCACTTCCCATCCTTGTTTGAGGAGAAGCTTTGCCGCTCCCCTTCCACTTTTACCGAGTCCTATAACGAGCGCTTTCATTACTGAAACTTAATCGAGGCTAAGCCAAAAAGGGCTAAGATGAGTCCAATCATCCAAAAGCGGACAACCACCTTTGGTTCGGGCCACCCCTTAAACTCGAAGTGGTGGTGAAGGGGGGCACACCGGAAGATCCGCTTTTTATTCCGGAAGCGGTAACTGAAAACTTGCAAAATGACCGACAACGCCTCAAGGACAAAGACTCCCCCAACGAGCGCTAGTAAAAACTCCCGCCGCATGAGGACCGCCGCCGTTCCCAAGATACCGCCAAGGGCAAGAGAGCCGGTATCTCCCATAAAGACCTGCGCTGGATACCCATTGTACCAAAGGAAACCGAGACAAGCCCCCGCCATCGCCGAGAGGTAGATGGCAATTTCGGCGCTCCCCTCGATGTAAGGGATATTGAGGTAGTGGGCAATCGTCACATTGTTCGATAAGAAAGCAAAGACCCCAAAGACAAGGGCGACAAGGAGGGTACATCCCGAGGCAAGACCGTCGAGTCCATCGGTCAGATTCACCGCATTGGATGAGCCAGTCACCACCACAATGGTCAGGAGAAAAAAGACCGCCCCACCCGCAATGAAAAAGGGGGTTTTCTTAAAGGGTAAAAAGTAGGCCTCATAACCTCCCATCCAGATCAAGTAGACAGCGAGAAGGGCTGCAAAGAGGAGTTGCAACCCAAACTTTGCTTTCGCCCGGAGCCCTTTTGAGTTTTTGTGCTTCATCTTTAGGTAGTCGTCGATCCCCCCTAAAAAGCCGAGCCAGACCGTTGCAACTCCAAGGATCCAGGTGAAAGAGCTCCGCGGATCCATCCAGAGAAGAAGAGCGATGAGCATCGAGATGAGGATGAGAACTCCCCCCATCGTTGGCGTCTTCTTCTTTTTTTGGTGGAGCTCTGCAAGTGTGGGGCAATCTTCGACCCGGATCGACTGCCCTGTCTTTAACTTGTAAAGCTTATTGATACACCAAGGGCCGAGTAAGATGGTGAGGAGGAGGGTGGTGATCGCAGCAAGAACCATCCGCGTTGAGGAATAGAAAAAAACGGACGGGATCTTCACCGCCGTATGGTATGCTAAGTACTGTAAAAATAGATAAAGCAATTAATGAACCGATCCGTAAGTTATAATATTCTTAATTTTCAGTTGATTTCTAACAGATTTTTGGAAGCTGATTTGAGCACATTGTCCAAAAGACAAGGGTGAAAAATCAGCTTCCAAAAAGATGTAGAAAGCATGGAAAGAAAGGATGTTAGAATTTATGGATCGGTTCATACGCCCTCTAAAAGAGTCCAAAGCTTAAGAGAGTTTGACCCTTTGATTAAAACTACGTCTTCCTTTTGCACAAGCTCTTTTAAGCGGGATGCTACCTCGGCCTTTTCATGAAAGAGCTCGACCGGTTTCCCCCCCTTTTCAAAAACGTCGACCATTGGCAAACACTCTTTTCCTACGCAGAGGAGATGGTCGACCAGAGGGAGGGCATGCTCAGCCACCTCTCGATGGCTGTTTACCTCAAAGGGGCCCAGTTCTTTCATCGCCCCTAAAAGCGCAATCCGCCGCTTTCCTTTTGGTAAATTGGAAAGAGCGGTTTTGACTGCCTCTGGAGATGCATTATAGGAATCATCGATAAAGAGCGCACCCTTTTTTTCAATCTTTTCAAACCGGTGGTCAAAGGGTTTGAGCTTTTGCACTCCCCGCTCAATTTCCTTCTCGGTCATTCCCAAGTAGCGCGCGATGGCAACAGCAGCGCCGACGGCTTCTAATAGATGAGATTCCGTAAAAGGGCCGGGAGCTTTGTCAAACCACTCTTTAGGGATGGTGAGGTTTTGGACCGGCTCAAAACTTGCTGTCTGCTCATTTAAAAAGGCGCGCTCCATCCGCTTTGAGGTAAAAAGCTGACACTTTTCCTCTGCAATTTCCTCAAGAGGGTTTCCATGAACCAAGGTGAGCTTGGTCAAAATTCCAATGTGGGGATGGACGATGTCAACAAGACGCTTGAGCTCCCCTTTTTCACTCATCCCCATCTCCAAGACGATCACCTCAGCGCTCAGGTCCCCATTGAGAATAGTGAGGGGAAGGCCCACCTGGGAGTTTAGACTCGCCTCACTCTTCATCACCCGGAACCTTTCCCCTAAAACGGTCGCTAAAAACTCTTTGGTCGTTGTCTTCCCCACTGTCCCAGTCACTCCAATGACCGTCCCTTTTGTCTCCTTGAACATCTCCTTCGCAAGAAAATGTAAAGCCCGATTTACATCATCCACGCGGATCAGTTCCAGGCCGAAATCTTTTCCTTGGTACGCTTTAGAGACGACGGCGGCCACTCCCCCCTTTTTTGCAACCTCTTCGAGGAACTGGTGACCATCGACCCGCTCTCCCTTGAGGGCAAAGAAAAGGGAGTCTTTCTCGACTTCCCCACTGTCTATGGCAGTTTGAACAACCTCCTCCATAGATGTCGAATTACTTTCCAAGATAGCAGCAATTTCTTTAACCGATTTTCTCATCCTTATCCCTAGGAGCCAACTGGGAAGATATTGGTTGACTTTTATTTAAATTTCAAGCAGGATTTGCATAATCTTTTGGAATAGGAGTTTAATCTTGAACACAAATAGTATTAGTTTTGCCGCTGCTTTGAATCATTTTGGAAACTCAACCAAACAGCTTGTTGTTTCAACATGGAAATCCCCCTTTACAGGAGGGTGGAAACGGACCGTGCTAATAGGTCCCCCTGTTCTTTTCATAACCTCTGCCGTATTCGCTGCAATTTTCACTGTAATGTGGGCGGTTCTTAAGGTGAGTGCAGGGATGTTATTTAAAAACAGAAATGAGGACGGTCAAGATCGGACCATTACTGTTGAAGTTAACCGAAACATTGATGTGCCTATCCTCACTACTTCCCAAACTGACCCAAATAAAAACCAGAAACAAACCTTCTTTCAGAGTAACAACCATGCAAGCTCTTCTAACGCAAACATCGTTAAGCATATTCCTCTCGACCAAGGCAAAGAGCGGAATGAAGCGTTTATCGAGCTTTTAAAGCTTTTCGATGAGTATATTATCGACCCTGCTCTTAATAAAATTGAAACGTTGCGTCAAGAAAAAAACCAAACCGAGGACACGAACCTCCTCATTCACAAGAGCGTTTCCAATATCAATAACAACAAGCCTGCGGCTTTTGATAAAAGTCTAGGGTTTTGGTTTGATCTCATAGAGACCAACCCCTTCTTAAGGGTAATATATGAAGATAAAAAGGCTTTAAAGAAATGTCTTAAGGCGATGACACTCTCTTTGCTCAATAAAACCTGGAGCGCTTCGGAAAAACTCTTTGTTAAATGGCAAACCCCTCACGAAGTAACCCTTGAAGAGGTTTATGCTAGTGTTCAAAGTCTCGATATCGATGACAGCGAAAAGAGCGCACTCTTAAAGATCATTAAGCCCGAGAAAAGCAGCCTTAGTCCATCTAAAAGCGTTGACAATCTTAGCGCTAAAAGTTCAGGCTGTGTTACACAGTTTCAAACCCATATTACCAATAGCAACAAACTCTCAGATGGGAAAAAGCAAGAGCTTTTTCTCCTCTCATTGATGCTGAAAAAAGCCACGACAAGTAAAAAAACGACAAATACCGCTAATGAGGAGGAGTTGCGTAAAAGCTTTGCTCTCTTGATCCATCATGGTGTGGCTAATACCCTTAAGTATGCCCCTCCTGTCCTTGAGGGATGGTTTAAAGTCGCTAAAGGTAACCCTACCATTTCTAAAGCTTTAGATGACCTATCTAGCAACTCTATTACCGATAGTTTTGTTTTTAATCAGCAACTTATAACCAACAAAAATAAATCCTCTTCAGCCTCAAGCAGCAAAAAAAGCAAAGCCAGCAGCAAACATGGGGATAAAATTATCGATACCGTTCAAGCGCGGCTTCAAAAAGAGTATCTAAAACCTCTACTAGAAGCATATCTGAGCAGCAATGGATTTAGTGAAAGCGACAAAAAAATCAAAGATTCTTCGCAAGTGATTCAAAACTTTATCAGCGGAAAGAGCGATGAAAATGCATTTCTTAAGTCTGAGGATGCCAAAAAACTTACACCCGATCAATTTTCAAAGTTTGCTTGGAAGCGTGCAGTCACCTGTATGCTTGAAAAAGACAAAGAGCTCCATGCTTCGCTATTAAAAACCTTTAAAAGCTTATCAGATCGTCTGAAGCCGCTGGTCAATCATAGCTTAGATACTCTCCATGGCTCAGTTGCCGGGATTTCCCTTGAAGAGACGGTTCCTAAAGTGACCGATTATGTGATCAACCTTCTCCGCTGCTGTACGACGATGCAAAGGGTCCGGGCAAATCAGCCTTCCAAGAAATTTCCGCCTATCATAACAGCCTTAACAAGGAAAAACATCGAAAAAGAGGAAGCTAAAAAGATTAGTCAGATTTATGAAACCACCCCTAAACACCTAGAAGGGCTAACGATTCTCCATAATCTTGAGGGAGCACATAAGGATGTTAAGAACCAAAATGAAAAGCTTTGGATTAAAAACACCTTAAACCGATTGAAAGCGCTTCTTTCTAAACAGACTGAAAAATCATGGCTCCATGCTTTATTTCAAGACCACTCGGATGATGATCACTCCGGTTTCCTTACCGTTATTTCTTTTCTCAAAAATCAGGCTAAAAAAATTCCTGGACTGGAGAAACTTGTCAAGCCTTACCTTACCGGAATGCAAGCATCTGTTGAGAATAAGATCATTTCCCAAGTTCAAGCGAAGCTCGACGAGTTTACTTCCACCGCTCACGTCAATAAAATAATGGCAGAAGGGATCCTAAAGTGGTTTGAAAGATTTGCCAGCAATGTCAATGAATGGAACCAAAACTTGGGTATGGTAAAAAAGGCTTATAAGCTTCTTGATAAAAAGCAGCGGGAAATGTTGAAAACACGCTTAGACAACAAACGGTTTTCAGATTTACAAGATACTTCCAGTGTTTACGACCAGAGAGGTTTAGACAGTGGTGTAGCAATAACTAGGGAAATAGCACAAAAAAAACCAACAAAATATCTAAACAACATCTACTTCCGCCTTAAAAGAGAGAGAGACCTTCAAGAATTTAACCGCCTTAAAATGCTCATTTCCATCATTGTAAAAAATGACTTAACTTCTAAATTTAATGAAACGCTTGTCGGTATTTTAGTTTCTACAATGGAAGAATCGCTCACCCTCTTCTCGTTCCAAGAAGTTGTTAAACACTGGTTTTTTTCAATGACGGACCTCCTTCTTGATGCTCTCGAAGGGGGAGTCGGCAAGAAGAAAAAGCGTCATAACCAAGGTGACAGAAGCCAGAAACCATCCTTACTTAAGTTTATTAAAACAAACGATAGCCAGAAATTCCCCGGACAGCGCGAAGAACTTTTAAATGAGCTTCTTCATCTTATGAATAACAGTAGAAATGACCAAGCAAAAACAACATCAGAATGGCTTATAACCAAAGGGATTAATTGGATAGGAAGTGCCTCTCAGACAAACCTAGCAAAAAGTGTTTCGAAGATGCTAACAGGAAACACCGTTTGGGAAAATTTGGAAAAGGGATTTGCAGATAAACTGAAAATTTCTAGTAAAGATATTGCAAATGAGCTTATAGGGCGAATAGTCAAGTTCGGGACCGATGAAGATGGTCTATCAGATATGCTTCTTAAAGCGCTTAACAAATCAAAAACCGATATAAAGATCGAAGACAACAACGCTTCAAGCAGCTCCTCTTACTCCAGCAGCAGCTCAAGTTCTAGTTCCTCATCGAGCTCGAATTAAGACTTCTTGAATCGAATTCAAGCATAAGGTAGAATGAAACTCTTTGGTGGCATGGCCAAGTGGTAAGGCAGGGGCCTGCAAAGCCTCTATCCCCAGTTCGAATCTGGGTGCCACCTTTTTTGGGACGGGAATAGGGGAAGCGAGGGGAAAGCTGCTTGTGGAGGAGAAGCATCTACGGCGTTAATCTCCTCACCAATAGCTAAGGCTATTGGACTCGTCGATTAACTTGTATCTGCTCCCCCTGCACGACGCATCTTCCACCCTCGCTTCCCCCAATCCCGTCCCGGCTTCAGGAGAGAGAGAGAAAATATGTTATATGTTGTTGCGACACCTATTGGTAACCTAAAGGATCTGAGCCACCGGGCCATTAAGGTGTTGAAAGGCGTCGATTTAATCCTGGCTGAGGATACCCGAACCAGCCAAGTCCTTCTTAAGGCTTATGGGATCGAGACCCCCATGAAGAGCTTCCACCTCTTCAACGAGAGGAAGCGGGAGGCGGAGGTGATGGAGATGCTTCGAGGAGGAAAGCGGATGGCGCTGATCTCTGATGCGGGAACCCCAGGGATCTGCGATCCCGGGGCCGGGCTGATCCGGCGCTGCCGAGAGGAGGGGGTCAAGGTGGAGGTGGTTCCTGGCCCTTGCGCTGCTATCGCAGCTCTTAGCTTGTATGGGAGTAAGGAGCGGTTCCAGTTTATCGGCTTTTTGGCTAAGAAGGAGGGTGAGCTCAAGCAGCAGCTGATTGACATCTTACATTATCCTGGTCTTTCGGTCGCTTATGAGAGCCCTCACCACCTGATGAAAACGCTTGGTTTGATGAAGAAGGTGGCTCCTGAGGCAAAGATTTTTGTCGCGCGGGAGCTGACCAAACGGTATGAGGAAACGGTAGAAGGAACGGCCGAGGAACTCATGGCCCATTTTGGGGATAAGATTCTTGGAGAGTTTGTGCTGGTTTTCAAGGGAAAAGAACGTCCTTTTGAAGAAGACCCTCGCAAGCTGGTAGAAGAGCTTGAGAAACGGTTTGGGATTAGCGGCAAGGAGGCGCTGGTGGTCGCCGCTAAACTCTTAGGACGGCCTAAGCGGGAATTATATCGGGACTTTATGGGCTAGTGTCTAGTCTATCAAAGGTCTTTAGGGAAATTGCGCCCAGATTTTTCGAGCCTGCAAGGAACGGAGACCGATGGAAGCTTAGTCAAGTTTTCGAGATCGAGTCCGCCGCAGGGGCGGAAAAGATGGGTCAATTTAACAAAGAACTTTGTAGACTAGACACTGAGTAGAGTGGGTAGTGGTGGGTCCCTTTTTGTGGGTCGATGGAAAAGGGTTTGCCACTAAGGACAACGCGCGTTTCGGGATGGTACTTCTCAGAAAAGACTTTGAGACTTTTTGAACGGGTAGTTGACCCTGACTTTACTTCGATCGGAATGACTTTCCCCCGCGACTCGAGTAAAAACTCGAGCTCTGAGTTCTTTTCACTCCAGCAAAAGAGTTCTCTATTTTGACTTAACATTAACTCTTGTGCCACAAAATTCTCTGCAAAGTATCCTTTATAAGTCCCATAGTCATACCCCAAGATGAGTTCGGGAGATAAGTCACACATGCTCCCTAAAATCCCTACATCAAAAAGGAGAAGTTTGAACTGGTTCTCTTTGGTAAAACCTTTTAGGGGAAGATTTGCAGAGTTTACAATATGGACTTTGAGAACAAGTCCTGCAGCTTCAAGCCAATCAATGGCAGTTGCTAGGCGGTGGTAATGGCTAACTCCAGGAATAACCCCTCGAAACTTGAACTTCGAGATGGAACCATCTTGAACCTGATGGATCTGCGTTGGAGCAGAGCGAAAGATCCGATTGATATGAAGGGCATTGACCTTCCCAGAGTGTTTAGCCATATCAGCATAGTAGGCAATGACGAGCTCTTTCTGCTTGGCTCGCACCTTTTCAAAGGCTGTAAAGAGGTCATCTTGGTATTTACAATAAGTGGCTACAGCTTCGGGCATCCCCCCAACAATCAGATAGTGCTTGAGCCGTTCCCATAAATGGTGGTGAACAATCTCAGAAATCTGGCTCTCTTCGTTGAGGTTTCTAAGAATCTCAACGGATTTTTGGTCATCAGCCGCCTCTAAAAACTCTTCAAAAGACATAGGGCGCATCGTTAGAAAGGTCACCTTCCCTACGGGAAAGGAAAAAGGGGCCAGGTGAATTCCAAGGAGAGATCCAGCAGCACAGAGATGAAGCTCTGGAAGTTTCTCATAGAAGTACTTGAGGCTTGTGAGCGCTTTGGGGCAAGCCTGAACCTCATCGAAAATGAGGAGATCGGTCTTTAGGTTGATCGGCTGGCCGAGATGAAAGCTCAGATCTGTGATAATCCTCTTAGGATTTAGATCCTCTTCAAATAGAGAAAGAAGCTTCCCTTCCTCCTCAAAGTTAAGGTAATGGCATGTTTTATACTCCTCCCCAAACTTCTTGAGAAGGTAAGTTTTTCCTGCTTGCCTAACCCCCCGAATCACAAGGGGTTTCCGATCAGGGTCACCTTTCCATGCTAAAAGTTTATTTAAAAAGTCTCTGTTCATACCCCTATCGTAGCGAAAAGTGACATTTTTGTCACTTTTATGGGGGGTAAAAATGACAAATTTGTCATTTTTATATGGGTAAAAAGTGACAAAAATGTCACTTTTTATAAGAAAAAGGACAAAAAAAAGCCGTTATGCTAGATCAGCATAACGGCTGTGATTGAGGTGTTTTAGTTAACTTATCTCGCTCCATTCGCTGCGTCTATCTCGCCAATCGTTTGGTAAAGAGCATTCAACCAGCTGAGGAGCTGCTGACTCTCTTGTCCCTCTTGACTTGAGAATGCTGCAAACTGCTGCCCAAGACCATTGAATCGCTCTGCTGTTGCTCCATTTAGAGTTGCCTCGTACTGCTCCTCGGCAGCCTTGATCTTGGTTCCTCCTGTGACGACGCTTGCGACAACCGGAACCATCTGGTTCCATACCTGCATATACTGCTGGTTGGCCATGCCAAGCTCTTTCATCTTGTCTCTCGCCTGCTTGTTCACCGCTTCTCTTTCTGCAGGGGTCGCAAGCTGAAGAACTTCTTCATCTGTAAGTGGTGTTGTTCCATGCGAAGTCACGGTAATCCTGGATGGACCGTTCTCAAAGTCAACCCCGTTAACAAGGGCGTCAATCCGCGCTCTTACTTCTGGGCTTCCTGCTAAGGTGTTCGCTGGCATATCGGTCACCCCAGCTTGCGCTACTCCAACACCTCGGGTCGCTTGATCAAAGGCCTGCGCATTCTGCATAGAATCAGTCTTATTTAACAATGACTGAGCGCCAAGTCCTCCTACGAAGGCACCTAAAGAAACTCCTGCTGAGCCAACAAGTCCCCAACCTTCAAGGCTGGTAGCAAACTTTTGGTTTTCCCCTTGCTCTTTCCTGGCTTTAAAACCATGCCTATTTACTTTAATCCCTTCCTGCTGGTTCATCCGCTGAAGCTCGTAGTAAAGATCGGCTCCTTCTAACGCTGTAGTCGCTGTGTCTAAAAGGGTGCTCGAAAGAGCTCCTGCGGGGCTCACCGCCCACTGCACAGCTGAAGGGACTTCTGTTTTCTTCTCTGTAACTTCTATATTTTTATTCATATTATGACTCCTTATATTGCTTCTAGTAAGCTATCTGCTCCCACAGAAGCTACATCGATTAATTGATCAACGCCTTGGAAAAGTTCTCCATTTTGCCGATAGGTGTTTTGCTCGGCTTTTTCTAGCTCATTCATGTCTCCTAGGTCTTCCTTGATAACGTTATCAAGGAACGCAAGCTCTCCTTGACACCCTGCCAAGGCTTCTTGGATTTTTCCAAGGCCAACGGTTACAACTCCTTGACCAGCCTGAGGAATGGCTGCTCCAATTCCAAATGTCGCTTGAATTCCGTAGGCAAGCATATTGAGCTTTACCTCATCCATTCCTAGAAGTTGTCCTGTGGCTGAACGGAGCCTTTTAATGATGTTTGTTGGAGAACTTTCATCTTCTCCTTCTCCAATTGCAGATTTTCCTCCGGCAATCGTGATGATCAAAGCGGTTAAAAGCTCAACCACTTCAGTGACTATCGCTCCCACTTTTTGGTCATCCTTACTTTTATCGATAAGCCCTGCTGCTACGGCGTTTCCAATGACATTGGTCGCCATAGTCAGCTGCACTGCGTTGTACCCTGCCTGCTTGGCAACACCTTTAAGAAGCCTTTTAGCTCCAGTAGCAGCTTCCTCAGTCTCTGAAAGAGCTCCCTGGACAGCTCCAGCAGCCGCTCCAGCCCCTAGAGTTGTAGCAGAACCCGCAACGGCAAAGATCAAACCTGCAAGCATCTTACCTAGGAATTTCGCTTGTTTATCGTCTACTTTCCCCGAACTTTCTAGGTTTTTTGCAATCGCACTCCCTAAGGCTTTTACCCCCTTGGTAAGCACCCCTGTCTCAGAAAGGGTTGTTGTGGTTGCTGTTGAAACAGCAAAGGCAATGACCCCAGCGCTAATCTCAGGGGCGACCCAAGCGGTTACCGCAATCGAAACGATTGCAAAAATTGGTCCAAAAATCTTCGTAAATAAATGCCATTTTGCTTGCTTTTCTAGCTTCTTGATCTCTTTATGTGTGTTTTTAACCGCTTCGTCAGCTTCTTTTTTACCGGTTTCTGCTGTTGTTCCTGCATTGGCTAGCTCTAGATTCTGTATAGAGTATTGGTACTCCCCTTCTAGGAGAGTGATCTTTGAAATAAGGGCCGCAAACTCATTGACTAATTGTTTAAGGCTTGTGGGCGCTGCCTGCGTCTTTTCAGCATGGCCAAGAGCCTCTTTTAAGGCGCTTAAAAGAGCGGCATCAATCGCCTTTCCTCTGGACTCTACCTTGCTTTGCTCCTCTAGAGAGACAAGCTGATAACTGTCTGTTTGCACAACGTGTGACATAATTTTTCACCTTAATTTTATTATTTTTTATTAAGAAACTGACTGTATTAAGCTTGCAAGGAATCCCATAAGCGCTGAGACCGCTCCCATCACCTGGCTATCCTGTTTAAGTCCTTGTGCTCCACTTGTATCGGCCTTATTCGTGTCTTTAAACATCGCCTCAACGCCCTGACTTTGCGTTTGAGTGACCTGCCCATAAAAGGAGTTTTCACTCTGAGCTTCCGACATGAGATTGTTCATCTTACTTGTGGCATTATCTCCATCCAAATCATAGGTCGATCCTGTGTTTGGATCTGTAACGTGGTGCTCCCCTTTGCTATTTGTACTATTTCCATCGTAAGCCTTCATGATGTTATTCATGAAGGTTAACTGCTCTTGCTGCTCTGCTCCCCCTTCCTTAAGGATGTAAGCAAGCCCCGAAACAAGAAGCGCTTCCCAACCAGCAGACTGTATCATCTCGCTGACATTTGAACTATACTGCTCATTGGAGGCTTCCATCACTATAAGTGCTGCATTTTCCATATTTTTCCCCTTATTATATTTATTATCATTAATTTGGCGTCTGCTTTTGGACCATAAAGGTCTTCTGGGTATTATTATCTTTATACATTCCAGCTACCGATGCTAAATACTGCTGGTTCATTTTCTCATCAAACTGAAGGTCACTCACGATCTGACCAGATAGCTGCCCCTGAAGCATCTGCAGCTTACTCATAACGTCTCCGTAAGCCTTAAGCTGCGCTCCTCCATCTCCGGTACCACTCATATTGATCGAGCTTTCATAGGCTTGTTTAACCTGAGCTGCAATCGCCTCAGATAAGGGCGTATGTTGGTTACCTGGATGATATTTTCCTTCCGCAAGATAGGTTCCAAAGCCCACAGGCTGCCCACCTGTTATAGATGCCGGAACCGTAAAGGCATTTAAGTCATCAATTGCTGTATTATAAAAGGAGCTCTGCCCTTTAAAAGGACCATTCGGTCCAAAGTACTTATTTAAGTCTCTGCAGTAGGTGTTTGCTTCGGTTGTAAATGCATTAGCTTGAGCCTCAAACCAACCTGTATCATCTGGGTTGTTTTTTAGAATGCTGATCATATTATTAAACGAAGACTGCATCGCAGCTACATCGTTATTAAGAACACTCATCGCCGATTCCGCACTGGCAAAAATAAGGGTCTCAGAGTCTGCATAGTTAAGACCTGTCTGTACAACAGTGGTCATAAAGTATTGCAGAGCAAGACCTGGATTTTCAGCAGCAAGCGCTAAAAAGTGCGCATATTCAGCCTCCAGCTCCTTTTTAAGAGCGCTACGTTCCGCAAATGCCTGCTGTGGAGTAATTGCCATCGTCATAAACTACCTACTTTTTATTACTTAATTTTATGGATCAATCTTATTAAACTGGATTGCCCCTAAGATTATTATAGCAGATTCTTATTTATTTTTAAACAGAATCTTAGTATTATTTTATAAGTAATTTATTTACAGTCATTTGAGATCCAACTATTTTCGCGAGCGATCGCCTCGATCGAGCCGATCTGGACACCCTGACGCTCTTGGATCGCCTGAACATAGTTAGAGGCCTGGTGGAGGGCCTCAAAGGTCCCTGTATCGAGCCAGGCGAAGCCTGGATCGAAGAGATGGGCCCTTAAGAGGCCACGGGCCAGATAGGCCCTATTGACGTCGGTGATCTCCAATTCCCCTCGAGGAGAGGGTTTCAGGGCTTTAGAAATATTAACCACCTCATTATCATAGAAATAGAGACCGGTCACTGCGTAGGAAGAGGGGGGCTGGGCTGGTTTTTCGATAATATCGACCACCTCCCCTACTTTATTGAGGTCTAAGACCCCATACCGCTGAGGATCTTTGACTTGGTAGCCGAAAATGATTCCTCCTTGCTCAAGCTGGCTACAGCTTTTAAGAAGGGTGGGAAGGGTATTGCCGTAGAAGATATTGTCCCCCAAGATCAGAGCGACATTCTCCTCTCCTATAAAGGACTCCCCTATTATAAAGGCCTCAGCGATGCCGCGGGGCTCTTCCTGCTCAGCGTAAGAGAGTTGAATTCCCAAATGGCTTCCATCGCCAAAAAGGGCCTCAAAGCGGGGTAAATCGTGAGGGGTAGAGATGATTAGGACCTCCCGGATCCCTGCCTGCATGAGGACAGAGAGGGGGTAGTAGATCATCGGCTTATCGTAGATAGGGAGGAGCTGCTTACTGGTGACAAGGGTTAGGGGGTGAAGGCGGGTGCCGAGCCCCCCGGCTAAGATGATTCCTTTCATATCTCTATCGCATAGATGTCGGGTAAACCCCGGTAATATTCCTTATAGTCGAGACCATACCCAATAGCGAAACGATCTTCAATCTCAAAAAGGGTGGTATCGGGACGGTAGTCGATTTTTCGGGGAACATCTTTCGATAAAAGGACAAGAGAGCGGAGCGATGCAGGCCCTTTTTGTTTCAAGGCATCGAAGACTTGGCTTAAGGTGTCGCCTGTATCAAAAATGTCATCAACAATGAGGAGATGTTTTCCTTCGACTTGAAGGGTATCAAGTCCTGAGATTTCGAGCTTTCCCTTTTTCATCCCCCCTTCTCCATAGCTGCTACACTGGATCATCTCAAAACAGACCGGGAGGTGAAGGTGGCGCATCAGGTCAGACACAAGGACGATCGCCCCTTTTAGGATCATGATGATGGTAAGCTCTTTATCGGAGTACTCTTCTTCTAGCTTTCGGGCAACTGTTTCGAGCCGTTTCTCAATCTCTTCAGAGCTAATGAGCAGCTGAAGCTGGAGATTGTTCGTTAGAGGTTTTTTCTTCTGCAGGGCTTTTTGATTCATCGTGTATAAATTTGCATCCTTCTTCGATCATGCCATCGATAAAGGCGAGGTTATACCCCTCTCCACTTAGGAAGGTGGGGTTTTCAAGCATATATTGGTGGAAAGGGATGGTCGAATCTACACCACCAATGTGGAACTCGCGAAGGGCTCTCTTCGCAATACGGATGGCCTCTTCTCGGTCTTTTCCCTTGACGATCAGCTTTGCAATCATCGAGTCGTAGTAAGGGGGAATCCGATAGCCAGAATAGCACGCGCTATCGACCCGAACATGGGGGCCACCTGGCGGGATGTAATACTCTATGAGCCCTGGAGAGGGCATGAAGCTCTTTGCAGGATTTTCTGCATTGATCCGGAACTCAAACACATGTCCTTCAAAGCGGATATTTTTCTGTTTGTAGGGAAGTTTTTCTCCCATCGCCATTTTGATCTGTTCTTTGATCAGGTCGATCCCGGTTAGCTCTTCAGAGACGGTATGCTCGACCTGGATCCGGGTATTGACCTCCATGAAGTAGAAGTTCTTCTTCTCGTCGAGGAGAAACTCAACCGTTCCTACCGTGTGGTACTTGGCCGCTTTAGCAAGGTGGACCGCCGCATCTCCCATCTTCTTCCGCATGTGGGGAGTTAAAACAGGGCTTGGCGTTTCTTCAATGAGCTTTTGACGCCTTCTTTGAATGGTGCAATCGCGCTCCCCTAGGTGGACATAATTTCCATACTTGTCCCCTAAGATTTGGACCTCAACGTGGCGGGGGTTCACGATCATCTTTTCAAGGTAAACGTCAGGGTTTCCAAAGGAGACCTCTGCTTCGGCGCGAGCCGCTGAAAATTGTCTCACAAAATCGTCGGGATCACTCGCAATCCGGATCCCTTTTCCGCCGCCGCCAGCAGTGGCTTTGATAAAGACGGGAAAGCCGATTTTTTTTGCTTCTTTAAGGGCAACATCGACCGTCTCGACAATGCCATTTGAGCCGGGAATAACGGGGCAACGGACACTCTTTGCAATGCTTTTTGCTTGCGCCTTATCGCCGAGCATCGCAATGGTCTTTGCGCTTGGTCCAATAAAGGTGATGCCAGAGCTTTCACAAATGGAGGCAAAGTTGGCATTTTCACTTAAGAAGCCATAGCCAGGATGTACCGCATCGGCTCCTGTAATTTCACAGGCAGAAAGGATGTGGGGGATCTTGAGATAGGATTGGCTTGAGGGTGCTTCCCCGATACAAACCGCTTCGTCAGCATAAAGGACATGGAGCGCTTCTGCGTCTGCTTTGGAGTAGACGGCAACGGTCTGAAGTCCTAGATCGTGGCAGGCTCGAATGATTCGAACCGCAATTTCCCCTCGGTTTGCAATTAATACTTTTTTCATTTGATTCGCAAAATTTTGGTTCCAAATTCTACAGGTTGCGCATTATCGACATAAATTTCAGCAACAACACCGCTCTTCTCTGCTTTTACCTCGTTCATTACCTTCATCGCTTCGATGATACAGACAACGGTTCCCTCGGTCACGGTATCTCCTACCTTGACAAAGGCGTCATCCTCCGGAGAGGGGGAAGCATAGTAAGTTCCCACCATCGGAGAGGTAATATCTTCTCCTTCAGAGGGAGCAGCAGGTTTGGCCGCTTCTTTTTGCTCGGTGATTTGCTCTGGAGCAGGAGTTTGAGCAACTGGCATAGGTGCTGGCATGACTTGTGGGTAAGGGGCCGCTTCGAATTCCGCTCTTCGCTCTAGCTCAATTTTAAAGCCATTTTCTTCCTCAAGGGCGACTTTTGTCATTCCCTTATCTTCCATGGCTTCCATCAGCTCTTTAATCTTATCTATATCCACTTTATATCCTCTGTACATACTCGCCAAGGTGGGTATCGACCTTGATGATGTCTCCCACCTCGATAAATAATGGCACTTCTATTTTTGCCCCCGTTTCCAAAATTCCTATTTTGGTCGCGTTAGAAACAGATACCTTTGATTTCATATCTTCTAGTTTGATGACCATCAGCTCCAAGAATTGGGGAAGCTCGATCGAAAAGATCGTGTCACCATAAAACAATGCTTTAATCTCAATCCCCTCTTTGAGATAATTGACCTTATCTCCCACCACATCGGCAGATACGGTTACATTATCGAGAGAATCGATATCGAGGAAAAGGTAATCCTTTCCTTCTAGGTAGAGGAACTCGAGGCGCCTTTCGCTTAAGGTGACCTCTTCCACCTCTTGGTCCACTTTAAAGTTCTTTTCAATCACCTCATCCGACATAAGGTTCTTGAGCTTCGTCTTAATGAAGGGGACCCCCTTAGCAACGGTAACCCGAACACTTGTTTCGACCCGATAGATCTTCCCATCGATCGAAAGGGTACTTCCCGGAGAAATTTGATTACTTGTCGTCGTCATTGTCACCCATTTTTAAAGTTTTCCAAAAGAGATTTTAACTCCCTCAGATGTAATATAGTATAATCAACATCCTTTTTAAATCCAGTATTACCTAGGCCGCGCCCCCACTTTAATTGGACGGTCTTATACCCAAGCGCCTTAGCTGGAGCAAGATCAAGAGAGATTCGATCCCCACAAACAACCGCACTCTGTGGAGAAATTCCCATCTCTTCGCTCACTTTCTGGTAAATCTTTTTTTTCTCACCCTTCTCACAAAAATAAAGTTTAGTAAAAAAATCTGTTGAAATGCCAGCTCTTTTCATCTTTTCCCTCTGAATTTTTTCCTTCCCCTTTGAGACGAGGACGAGAGGATGGTTCGCGTGGAGCTCTCTTAACACCTCAACCGCATCTTCGACCGGTTGGACCCCCTCGGTAAAGAGAGGTTTTTCATAGACCGCCTTCAGCGCCACATCGAGACACTGCGACGGAGCCCGGTTGATCTCCAAAAACTCTTCGATCGCCTCTCCTGCACTGAGGTGGTAGGTATTTAAGCGTAAAAGTTCCTGGTAGGAGCGGTTAAAACTTGCCATGGAAAGGCCGACCCCTTCCATCTCTTTTAAGGCATGCTTTAAAACGGCGGGGAGGATCGAACCGCTGGTATCGATCAATGTATCGTCTAAATCAAAGATGACTAACAATTTTCATCAACTCTTTTGTCACTTGTTTCGAATTGTGGCGGATCAAGCTCCGTTTAATTAAGGTATCGCCCACCCGACTTTCTGCCACCTCTCCTAAAAGGGGGGCAGAGACAATGCGCGGCTCTGTTAAATCGTTTTGAACAAGATCCCCTTCCTCGGCATATTTTTTGATCAACTCTTCTGTTGGCATCTGGTTGTTGACCAAAATATAATCGAAGATATCATCTCCTAAATACTCGACCACATCGCGGATGTAATCGCTCACCTTGTAGCCCATCGTCTGCCCTTTCCGGTTCATCAAGTTGGAGACGTAGACCTTCTTGGCGTGGCTTTCCTTCAGGGCGCGCGCCACCCCTTCCACCAAAAGAAGAGGGATGATCGAGGTGTGCAACCCTCCCGGTCCCAAAACGATCAGGTCGGCATTTTGAATTTCAGAAATCGCATGGGGGTTTGCCTTTGGGAAAGGCTCGAGGTAAATCTTGCTATATCCCTTTTCAATCTCGTGGGAAAGGTAGATCTCCTTTTCTCCCTCCAGAATCTTCCGGTTGTTGAGGATCATCTTTAGACGGACCTGGTGTGTCGTCACCGGAATGACCTTCCCCTTGATGTAGAGGATCCGTCCCATCTCTTCGACAGCCCGCTCAAAACTCCCCGTCACCTTTTCCAAAGCCGACAAAAGTAAATTGCCCAAGCTATGGCCGCCGAGCCCCCCATTTTCAAAGCGGTAGTTCATCACACTTCGCATCAGCCGCGACGAGTCAGACAGGGCGACCAAACACTGCCGCACATCGCCTGGGGGAAGGACCCCCAGCTCATCGCGCAAAATGCCGGTGCTTCCCCCGTCATCTGCCATTGAGACGATGGCGCTGATGTCAACATCGTGACTCTTCAGCCCCCGCAAAACGGTAAAGTTCCCCGTTCCGCCCCCCATGACAACCACTTTCTTCATCCGCGGAGCCCCGTGATTTTTTCTTGCATGTTATCGCCCTTAAACAGGTAGGTTCCCGCCACCAAATGGTTCGCCCCCGCCTCAATACAAAGAGGAGCCGTCTTATCATCGACACCCCCATCCACCTGAATGTCAAACGGAGGAAGTTTCGGGTCGACCTTGCCCCCCTGCCGGACCCCCAGCTTGTCGCACAACCCGCGGGTAAACTTGATCTTTTCAAGGACATCCGCAATAAACTCCTGCCCCCCAAAGCCGGGATGGACCGTCATCAGGAGGAGCTTGTCACATTTGTCCAAATATTTTGGGATGAGCGACTCACTTGTGTCCGGGCAAAAGGCGAGCCCCGCATGGACCCCACATTTCCGGATATACTCGAGCGTTTCTTCCACATCTTCGGTCGCCTCGATGTGGAAAGTGATGCAGTCGGCCCCATTTTCAATCAGCCGCTCGATATACTCGAAGGGCTGATAGACCATGATGTGAACATCTAAATAGAGCTCCGTGGCCCGATTCATCGCCGCCAGTCCCTTCGGGCTCAGGCTCAGGTTGGGAACAAAGTGGCCATCCATGATGTCGAAGTGGATCGCGTCGGCGCCCGCATCCTCGGCCCGTTTCGCCTCATCCGCGAGGTGGCCAAAGTCTGCGGCAAAGATGGAGGGCTCGATATAAATTTTTTCTTTTTGTGACATAGCTCCCCATTATGAGCGAAAGAGGAAATATTTTCAAATAGCAGCAATAATTCCAAAGTAGTCCTTCTCATCATCCTCGAGATCGAGGGTGATGAGAGGCGATGCAATGGGCTGCAGTTTTTCGATGTAGTCTCGCTCCCCTACGAGGAAGAGGTAGCCTCCCTCCTCTTTGCTGAGGAAGGGTTTAGGCGAGAGAACCTTTTCCACGAGGAGGAGGAAAAAGGGAGTGGAAGAAGTTCTCAAGGAGGAGACCCTCTTTTTTTCCGACGTCGCCGAGCACTTTTTCTAGCCCCTTGAAAACCACATCTTGTCTAGAGATCATTCCCCCATTAAAGTCGCGGACCTCCCCAAAGGTGGCCTGCAGTTTTTTGAGGATGGCCTGCCGCGCCTTGTAGAGGTCGATGGAGCGGTCCTCACGGAGGAAGGGGGCATTGGGAAGCTCCACTTTAAAGACGGCGGCTTCTTTGGGGTATTTCTTTCTGAGGGTGCCAAGCTGTTTGATCCGGTCGATCTTGGGACGTAAGGGGGAAGCCAGGAGCACATCTTCTAGGAGGGGGGCGCATGTGGAAGATCGCGGGCAAAGCGGAGCTCCCGCCCGAGGGTAATGATATGACGGAGGATCTCCTCTTCGTTGCGAGGCATGAAGAGGGTGTGCTGCAGGTGTTCGATCTTTCCCTTCAGGGTACATGGGAGCCACCTTTTTAGGTCGGCAATCTCTTGGAGCTCAAACCCTCCCTCTTTTTCTATCTCGATGGTAAGGAGGTGGAGGGGCTCTTCTTTTTCTTGGTAGTCACTTCCTGAAATGAGTGTCACCTCGGGAAGGATGTTTTGGATCGCTTTGAGGAGATGATTTTTTTTGAAGACTTCGTTTTCTTTCAGAAAGTTCATCGCAACGGTCACCTCAAGCGCCTCTTTTTGCTCAAGAGGATAATTTAAGGTGCGCCGCCTTACCTTCACCTCTGCATGGCGACGGCCCGGTTGCTGCTCAGCGGTGCGGAGAACTTTTTTCCGTAAGGTGTAAAGGGCGCGGAGGGTTTCGGCCACTTCAAAGACGGTCCGACACCGGAAATATTGATCAGAAAAGGCGAGGAAGAACTGTTGCATCTCGGAAAAAAGGTGGGGAAAGCGGCGGATGATCCTCAAGATCTGATCTTGAATCAGCCCCCGTTTTTCATCCATGGAAAGGGCTTTCATCTCTAGGATCCGGGCAGCATGGTAAGGAGAGAGGACGCCGAGTTCGATTTCATAAAGGGTCCGCTCGAGCTGCGCTTTAAACTCGGGCCCTGCTTCGGTAAAGTGGGCGTTGAGCAAAAGCCCCTCCCCCTCTAAGAGCTCCAGGGAAAAGCGGTCAGCCGACCCACTTTTGGTCACCATCTCTAAGAGAAATTTTCCGATGAAGGGGCGGTTAGACGCTAAGAAGTGAAGGGTAAAACCGTCGCCTTCTTCAATGCACTTTGTTTCCAATCGATGTTCCAGGATAGTGCCTCCACTGATCCTTCCTAAAACTCATGACGTGTAAAGGTAAACCCTTTTTTGATGCAAGTAAAATAGACGCGGGGTGGATGACAAACTCAGAAAATTGAAGTGCTTCTTCATAAGAAATCGCTTCGAGGAGGGTCGCTCCCCCATTTTTTTTTGGATCGTCAGAGTAAACCCCTAAAACATCTTTAAAAAACTCCACCTTTTCAGCGGCAAGGGCCGCACCTAACGCAACAGCTGAGGTATCGCTCCCTCCCCGCCCCAGTGTCGTGATCTCCTTGTCTTCGCTCACCCCCTGAAAGCCGGCAACGATAACGACCTTCCCCTCATCCAGATGTTTTTCAATCCGCGTGGGGCGAACCGCCACAATCTCTGCCGCATTATGGTCCCCTGAGGTGATAATCCCCGACTGGCTCCCCGTCAAACTCACAGCGCTAATGCCTCTTTCCTCAAGGGCCATCGCGAGGAGGGACATGCTGATCCGCTCGCCAACCGAGATGAGCATATCCATCTCCCGCCGCGCAGGCTCTTTTGCCACCTGCCGGGCAAGCCCCTCTAGCTCATCGGTCATTCCCTGCATCGCGCTGACCACGACAACGACCCGCTCATACTCGCCCCGCCGCGCATCAATCACGGCGCACACCTCCCCGAAATGGGCCGGTGTTTCAAGGGCCGCTCCCCCAAACTTCATCACAATCGTTTTCATGGCCCCATCCTACAACGTCCCACTTCACCTGTAAACGACAAAAATTTTGGCATGGTTCAAAATAGGGTAACAATTTTTGGTCTTATGAAAGATGCGTCGGGGGCAAGCCCCCTGCTGCCCCCTTGAGCTTCAATCTGGCAAGCCAAATCGACCCTCCTCGGGGGGCCGTGCAAAGCACTGTTCCACCCCTCGTGCGGGGCGATTTTGCAGAGCCATTTTGAAGCCGCGGACAGCTCACCGCATGGCTTTTCTTCGCCTTCGGCTCCGAAGCCATGTCAGTTCGCTGGAAAGGTTCTTTCCTAGAAAACCTTGATCAGCCATTTGGTTGACAAACTCATTTCTTTGCATTTCTTTTGTAATACCAGGAGTTGGAGGAATCCCTGTAAAGAAGAATTTTTGAGGAAAACTTCCCGAAAACTCTTCTATTAACCGGCTCTTCCCAATCCTTCGTCTTCCTTTTATAGCAATAAAGGTCGCCACTCTTCGACTTAAGCTCTTCTTCTCTACCAACAAACATATAATGCCCTTGTGTCGCTAAAAATGTATTTCCTGATTTAATGATACTTTTTCAGATGTTTTTTGCATCATTAATTTTGTAATTACAGTTTTAGTGATGCAAAATATCGCAAACCATTTATAATAAGAAATATAAAAAATGACTTTTGGGTAAAAATCCACTAATAAACTTCACCTAGTGCTCTGTCAACCCTAAAAATAGGGATATCTTGATTTATCTTTTCCCGGCTGGCTTCATGTTCGATCTCACAAACTTATAAAAGTTTAGATTCGATCTCCACACTTTGCCAACCGAAAAAATTTCAACCAATCTATCCTCAATTTTAGGATTGACAGAGCACTAGGGCTATCGCAGTGTCCCATTCACCCCGTCTGTAAACGACAAAAATCGGCATGGTTCAAAATACAGCATGCTGAGGTAACACTTCACGACGTAGCTTTTCTTCGCCTTCGGCTCCGAAGCCGTGTCGGTTCAGTGGATTTTTTTTGTTAAGCTGAAAGTCGAGCAAAGCGAATATGGTAAGTGGCTAAAAACCTGGAAAAAAAGAGGCTTGTTCCTTGGTGAAAGATGTGCAAGGTTTTCTAGGAAAGAACCTTTCCAGCGAACTGACATGGCTTCGGAGCCGAAGGCGAAGAAAAGCCATGCGGTGAGCTGTCCGCGGCTTCAAAATGGCTCTGCAAAATCGCCCCGCACGAGGGGTGGAACAGTGCTTTGCACGGCCCCCCGAGGAGGGTCGATTTGGCTTGCCAGATTGAAGCTCAAGGGGGCAGCAGGGGGCTTGCCCCCGACGCATCTTTCATAAGACCAAAAATTGTTACCCTATTTTGAACCATGCCCAAAAATCTCCTAGATTAAAAATCAATCGAACTATTAGTCTTTTGACATGTCAATAAACAGCATTAGTTCCTCCTCGTGTTCAACAACAGAAGAAATCGTATCTGAAACGGAAAAACCACCCCAGTCAACAACTCCAAGTAAACCGGACGACCATTCCCCTCCTGCAGCTTTAACGCCTCAGAACACGAGCGATCAAGACGATATTAC
This sequence comes from Candidatus Neptunochlamydia vexilliferae, assembly GCF_015356785.1. Taxonomy (NCBI): domain Bacteria; kingdom Pseudomonadati; phylum Chlamydiota; class Chlamydiia; order Parachlamydiales; family Simkaniaceae; genus Candidatus Neptunichlamydia; species Candidatus Neptunichlamydia vexilliferae. The sequence goes on from NZ_JAAEJV010000001.1 coordinate 27,127, forward strand.
CAACAAAGTGAAATAAAAACTTTCCAGCGAGCTGACGTGAGTTCAAGCCCGGAGAGCGCCAGAACGAACGCGCGAGCTGTCCACGGCAAGGGGGCAAGCGGGGGGCTCCGCCCACGACGGATCTATATATTCTACTCAGGAGTTTTCTACTGTTTCACCTCTTATTTCCCCCGCCAACCGAACTATAAAAAAACTATTTTACATCTCTTCTCGCATGTAAGGGTTGCTTTTTTTAGCAATTATTTGTTACTCTAGTTCGTTATAAGGTCCCTCCTGCCATGAAATATTTTGACACGGAGAAAAGTAAGTCCAAAAGATTGGGCAGGACCCTAGGATGAATCTAAGGAGAACCCCTGTAACCATGTCTAAAGATCTAGAATACGATTGGAATGAAAGTAAAATCATCGACGATGTCGAATTTCAATCGGAAGATGCAAAATTATTTAAACAACTACTCGATAATAAAGAAGAAAAAGCCGAAGAAGGCTCCCTCTCACTCATGGAAGTCGGGCAAATCCTTAAAGGAACCATTGTCGAACTCACCCCAGATTTCGTCGTCGTCGATGTTGGCCTCAAATCTGAAGGGCTCATCCCCGTTAACGAATTTCTCGATCCCGACGAACTCCAAATGAACAATGTCATCGAGGTTTTCCTCGACCGCGCAGAAGGCGAAGATGGTCAGATCGTCCTCTCAAGAGAAAAAGCACGCAGACAACGGCAGTGGGAATATATCGTTGAACACTGCGAAGAAGGCTCGGTTGTCGAAGGGAAAGTCATCCGAAAAGTCAAGGGTGGCCTCATGGTCGATATCGGCATGGAAGCCTTCCTCCCCGGCTCTCAAATCGATAACAGACGGATCAAAAACCTCGACGAGTACGTTGACAACATTTACGACTTTAAGATCCTTAAAATTAACATCGAAAGAAAAAATATTGTGGTCTCTAGACGAGAACTTCTCGAAGAAGAAAGAAGTTCTAAAAAGGCTGAACTCCTCGAAAACATCGCAGAAGGAGAAACCCGCACCGGAGTGGTTAAAAATATCACCGACTTTGGTGTCTTCCTCGACCTGGATGGGATCGATGGCCTCCTCCACATCACCGATATGACCTGGAAACGGATCAAACACCCCTCTGAAATGGTCGCCCTAAACGACGAACTCGAGGTGATGATCCTCCACATCGACAAGGAAAAGGGACGTGTCGCCCTCGGCCTTAAACAAAAAGAGAGCAACCCTTGGGAAGAGATCGAAGAGCGTTACCCCATCGGAACCCGCATCAAAGGGAAGATCGTTAACCTCGTCCCCTATGGTGCGTTCATCGAAATCGAGCCAGGGATCGAAGGACTCATCCACGTCTCTGAAATGTCATGGACCAAAAATGTGACCGACCCAAGCGAAATCGTCAATAAAGGGGACGAACTCGAAGCGATCGTCCTTTCGGTTCAAAAAGAGGAAGGAAAAATCTCCCTCGGCATCAAGCAAACCGAACAAAACCCCTGGGAAGGTGTGGAAGAAAAATTCCCTGTGGGAAGTACGGTTAAAGCAGAGATCCGAAACCTCACCAACTACGGAGCATTTGTCGAGCTCGAGCCAGGAATCGATGGCCTTATCCACATTTCTGACCTCAGCTGGATCAAAAAGGTTTCCCACCCTTCCGAATTCCTGAAGAAGGGAGACACGGTCGAAGCTCTTATCCTTTCTGTAGATAAAGAGAGTAAAAAAATTACCCTCGGAGTGAAGCAACTCGCAGACAATCCTTGGGAAGACATTGAGAAAACCCTTGCTGCAGGAGCTGTTGTTAAGGGAAAGGTCTCTAAAATTACCGCTTTCGGCGCTTTCGTTGAGCTTGAAAATGGAATCGAAGGACTCGTCCACGTCACAGAGCTTTCTGATAAAGCTTTTGGAAAAGTTGAAGAGGTTGTCTCTGTTGGCGATGAGGTCACTGCAACAGTGATCAAGGTAGATCCGGAACATAAAAAGGTCTCCCTTTCCATTAAAGAGTACCTCGTCGAAACCAACCAAGAGAACCGCGATGATATCGTCGTCACAAAACAAGAAGAAGAGGACGAGGAAGAGTAAATGAACAAAGATCTAGTCGCAATATTTGAATATCTAGAACGGGAAAAGGGGATCAAGCGAGAAACGATCATTGATGCGATCGAAGAATCGCTTCAGGTCGCAGCCCGTAAAGGTCTCAAGGGAGTCGGCCTCGTGTCGGTTAAAGTCGATCCAAAACAAGGAACGATTGATGTCACCGCCGAAAAAGAGATCGTTGAAACGATCGAATACCCCGAAGAAGAGATCCTTCTAGAAGAAGCTCGCGAACTCGACCCCAACTGCGAGATGGGAGACTTTGTCCAAGTCCCCATTCCTCCGATCGATTTGGGCCGGATCGCAGCACAAACGGCTAGGCAAGTGATCTCTCAAAAGCTCCGCGTCGCAGAAAAGGATGTCATCTACGAAGAGTACCGTCACCGGATCCATGAGCTCGTCTCTGGAACGGTCAAGCGGGTCGTCAGAGGAGCTACCCTCATCGTCGACCTCGGAAAAGTAGAAGCGATCCTCCCTGAACGTTTTTACCCAAAAACAGAGCGGTACCATGTGGGTGACCGGATCCAAGCCCTTCTTTGGGAAGTTAGAGATACCGAAAATGGGGGAGCTGAAGTGGTCCTTACCCGCAGCCACCCTGAAATGGTTGAACAACTCTTTATCCAAGAAGTTCCCGAGCTTAGCGATGAAACGGTCGGCATTAAAAAGATCGTTCGCGAGGCCGGCTACCGGACTAAGCTTGCTGTTTATTCCAACGACAACAGGGTCGACCCTTTAGGGGCCTGTGTGGGTGTGCGAGGAACACGGGTGAAAAACATCATCCGAGAGCTTAACAATGAAAAAATCGACATCGTGATCTACACCGAAGATACTGTAGACCTCCTCTACAGTCTCCTCCATCCAATCGAGCCGAAAAAGCTTCAGTACGATGAAGAAAATAGGATCGTTCATCTCGTTGTCGAAGATGATGACTACCCCATTGTCATTGGAAAGCGGGGGATGAATGCCCGCCTTAACGCCGCTCTTATTGGAGCAGAACTCGACGTGAAAAAGATGTCTGCTTACCAGACTGAACTTTCATTTGAAAGGCAACAGATCCAAGAAGAAGAGTGCCCCGAGCTCGATGTGGAAATTTCTACAGTCGAAGGAATCAACTCTTTTGTGATCGACACCTTAAAAGATGCGGGATTCGATACTCCCCGAAAAATCCTCAACCTCTCTTCCAAAGAGCTCTCTAAAGAGACGGGAATTAGTGTTGAGATGGCAGATGATCTCATGGAGAAACTGCGCAAAATAAGGACATAATAATTTGGCCAAAAGCTTAAAACTAAAAGTTAAAAATGCCCAGCTCGCCGAAGCACTAAAAATCAATAAGGCGAAGAAAGAAGAAGAGGAAAAGAAAAAGGCTGAAGCTAACAAGCCTAAGAAAGCTGCTGCGCCTAAAAAGGCCGCTCCCCCTAAAAAAGAGGTGACGGTTCCTAAGAAAGAAGCTCCTCCTCCGCTTGAGAAAAAGCCTGCTCAAAAAAAGGCCAAAAAAGAGGAGCCAAGGGGGCTTCCTCGCGTTAAAATAAAGTCAGGACCTCCTAAAAAAGAGAAGGCATCTCCTGCTGCTGAAACCAAACCTAAAACAGTTCAAGACCTCAAAAAGCAGGAAAAAGCGCGCCCCCCCTCTTTCAAAGAGGAAAAAGGGTTTAAAGCTCAGCTTGACCGCCGCCCTGCAGGACGGCTCAAGCCCGAAACCGGCGGCCGTTTTGATGCACGTGATAGGCAAGGACTGCGCGTGGGAGAAGAGCGGGCCTACCGCCGTCGCCCCCGCCGCTTTAGGCCAAAACGGAACGAGGCAGAAATCATCCGCCCTAAAGAGATTTCTGTTCGGATCCCTATCTCGGTGAAAGATCTCGCTCAAGGGATGAAACGAAAAGCCTCTGATTTAATCTCAAAGCTCTTCATGCAAGGGATTGCGATCACCATTAACGACTATCTTGATGACGAAACAACAATCCAACTTCTTGGTCACGAATTTGGGTGCGAAATCAAGATCGACACCTCTGAAGAAGAGCGGCTCAAAATCACCGATAAAACGATCCAAGAAGAGATTCAAGAATCTGACCCCTCTAAGCTGGAAGCTCGTGCTCCCGTCATCGCCTTTATGGGTCATGTCGACCATGGAAAAACAAGTCTTATCGATGCGATCCGTAAAAGTGATATCGCAGGGGGGGAAGCAGGAGCGATCACCCAACATATCGGTGCCTTTAAATGTCATCGCGAACAGGGAGATATCACCATTTTAGATACCCCGGGTCACGAGGCCTTTACCCTCATGCGTCAGCGGGGAACAGCGGTCACCGATGTGATTGTTCTCGTCGTCGCCGGAGACGAAGGGATCATGCCTCAGACCGAAGAGGCGATTAAGCTTGCCAAAGGGGCAGGAACCTCTCTTGTTGTTGCGATCAATAAGTGTGACAAAGAGGGTTTTAATGCGGATAACGTCTTCCGCCAACTTGCCGACCATGAACTCCTCCCCGAAGCTTGGGGTGGCGATGTGATCACCGTCAACTGCTCTGCTCAGTCCGGAGAAGGGATCCCAGCTCTTGTAGAGATGCTCGTCCTCCAATCCGATGTCCTAGAACTCAAGGCAAATCCTGAAATGCGGGCGCGTGGAACAGTGATCGAATCCCAAATGCATAAAGGCTTTGGATCAGTCGCAACCGTCCTTGTCCAAAATGGAACCCTCCGCCTAGGCGATGCCCTTGTCTTTGAAGATCTCTATGCGCGGGTCAAGACAATGCATGACGAACATGGCAAACCGGTTAAAGTCGCTGGTCCCTCTACCCCTGTAAAGATCACCGGCCTATCGGGTGTTCCCGAAGCGGGGTGTGAATTTATCGTCGTTGGAAGTGAAAAAGAGGCCCGTAAACTCTCCGAAGAAAGAGCCTCTGGAGCGAAGCGAGAAAAACTGAAACGGGGACGAGGAGAGCTGGAAAGCTTTATGACCCGCCACCAAGAACTCGAAGAGAAAAAGGTGGTTACTCTTATCCTCCGCGCCGATGTTCAAGGCTCTGTCGAAGCGATTAAAAACTCCCTCCTTGCGATTAAAACCGACAAGGTGGAGCTCAACTTTATCAATGAAGGTGTTGGGGAAATCTCTGAGTCGGATGTCGAACTTGCTGCCGCCTCAAATGCTGTGATTATCGGCTTCCATACCCAAGTGGAAAGTCACGCCGAAGATCTGATCAAGCGGAATAAAGTGGTCATCAAAAGACGGGACATCATCTACCAAATCATCGACGATGTCAAAGAGATCATGCTCGAGTCGCTCGATAAGGTACGTCATGAAACCGAAAAAGGAACCGCTGAAGTCAAACAGGTCTTTAAGTCGTCTCACCTAGGCCTTATCGCTGGATGTATCGTTACCGATGGAGCGATCAAACGGGACTACTATGCAAAACTTGTCCGCGATGGAGAGGTCATCCACGAGGGAAATATTGGCTCTCTGAAGCGGGTTAAAGAAGATGTCAAAGAGGTCACTAAAGGAATGGAGTGTGGAATCCTCCTCCACAAGTTTTCCGACTACCAAGAGGGTGACCTGATCAAAACCTTCGAAATCACCTATATCCAACAGGAGCTATGAGCCGGTCCAATGACAAGACGTACAGAACGACTAAACTCCCTTTTAAAAGAGGTGATTACCGAGGTGATTCGGAAGGATGTCCGCAACCCAAAAGTCTCTGAGTTTACCACCGTGACCGAAGTGGACATCTCGAAAGATCTCCACCATGCCAAGGTTTACATCAGCATCATTGGCAATGATGAACAGCGGAAGGGGACGGTTGAAGCGCTAGAAAGTGCTGCCGGCTTTATCGGCGTCCACGCCTCCAAAAAGGTGGTGATGCACCACTTCCCGACTCTTACCTTTCGCCTCGACACTTCTGTCGATAAGCAGATGAAAATCGACTCCCTTTTAAAGAAGATTCATGAGGAAGAAGCCTCTCGAAAAAACCATGAGTGATCCGAAGCGCGAAGGAATTCTCCTCGTTGATAAAGAAAAGGGGCGGACCGCTTTCTACCTCGTTAAAGTCCTCAGAAAAAAATCGGGAATCCAAAAAATTGGTCATGCGGGAATTCTTGACCCCTTCGCGACGGGGGTGATGGTGATGCTTGTCGGCCGCCCCTACACCAAAATCTCTGACCGCTTCTTAAAAGATGATAAGGAATATATCGCTACGATCCGCCTGGGGCAAGCGACCGACACCTACGATTGCGATGGGCAGATCACCGAAATGAGCGACCATATCCCTTCCTTTTCCGATGTGGAGGAGGCGGTTTCAGAATTTCAAGGAATCATTGACCAGGTTCCTCCAATGTTTTCAGCTAAAAAAGTGGGAGGGCAAAAGCTCTACCTCCTCGCTCGCAAGGGGATAGAGATTGAGCGGAAGGCTGTTAAGGTGGAGGTGGAAACAACCACTCTCGATTATTCTTATCCCGAGCTAAAAATTCAGGTCTCTTGCTCTAAAGGGACCTATATCCGCTCGATTGCAAACGACTTAGGGAATAAGCTGGGGTGCTACGGCCACCTAACAGCACTGAAGCGGATCCGGAGCGGTCTTTTTAAAATAGAAGATTGCATTGACGCAAAATCCCTTTCCGAGCCATCCTTTTGCTATATCCCTTACCTAAGGAAGTCGGTATGAACGTAGTACATTCTTTAGATCAAATCCCAGAGCTTCAAGGGCCTATCGCCCTTTCGATTGGGACCTATGATGGTGTCCACCTCGGCCACCAGATGATTATCAAGCGGTTAAGAAAAGAGACCCGAAAAAAAGGGAGTACGGTTCTCCTCACCTTTTTAAACCATCCGAGCACCTACTTGAGCCCCAATGCCCCTGTCCCCCTTATAACAACCACCGACCACCGGATTGCCCTCTTAAAAGAGGCGGGTGTCGATCTGGTGATTGCTCTCCCCTTCAACCAGACCTTTGCACGCCAGTCCTATCAAGAATTTTTTACCGCTTTAAAGGAAAAACTCCCCTTTGATCACCTGATCGTTGGCGAAGATGCCCGTTTCGGAAAAGAGAGGGCTGGAGGTCCCGATGAGCTTCAAGCGCTTGGGATCCCCATCACCTACCTTAAAAAAGATGGGATTTCCAGTGGAGCGATCCGCCAGCTGATTGAAAAAGGGGAGCTCAAAAAGGTGAAAAAAATGCTCGGGCGTCCCTACATCATCCGCCTCCCCTTTGATCAAGGAAATGTCATTCGAGAAAACGATGGGCAGTACCGCTGGGAAACAGGAGTGAGTCAGCTCTCCCTTCTCCCCTCTGCTGTCTATGGGGTTGACCTTATGGCCGACGAAAAAAAAGTTCCCGGGATCGCTTTTTATCGGGGGACCCAAAACATCCAAAAAGAGACCGAGCTCTCTTTGACCCTTTACTTTGAAAAAGAGCTTCCCGCTGCCCCTTTTATTGACATTACCTTTCTTGCCTACCTTCATGACGAGCTCGACCCTAACCTCTCCCTTGGAAACTTTAAAACGGAGCCTTCTCTCGTATGAGCAATCTTTCTTGCGGCATCGTTGGTCTTCCCAACGTCGGAAAATCGACCCTTTTCAACGCCCTTTTAAAAAAGGTGCAGGCAGGGGCAGAAAATTTTCCCTTTTGCACCATCGAGCCCAACGTCGGGATCGTCAACGTTCCCGATGACCGCCTTGACGTTCTCTCCAAACTTTCGAAGAGCAAAAAAGTTCTCCCTGCCACCATGACCTTTGTCGATATTGCCGGCCTGGTTAAAGGGGCCTCCAAAGGAGAAGGTTTGGGCAACCAGTTCCTCGCCAATATCCGAGAAACCGACGCCATTGTCCATGTGGTCCGCTGCTTTGAAGATGACGAGGTGGTCCATGTCGAAGGGAAGATTGACCCCATTGGCGATATCGAAGTGATCAACTTAGAGCTCATCCTTGCTGACCTTCAAATGGCCCAAAATAGCCTCCAAAAAATTGAGCGTCAAGCGAAGGGAAATAAAGCCCTTATGCCAACCCAAAACCTCCTACAAAAAATCATCGATCATCTCAATGAAAATCAGCCGGTCCGCTCTATCGAGCTCACCAAAGAAGAAAAAGAGCTCCTGAAAACCTACCACTTCATTACCGCAAAAAAGGTGATCTACGCTGCCAACCTTTCTGAAGAGGAGATCACCACCCTCGACTCCCCTCACTACCGCGCTGTCCAAGAGTATGCCGCCAAAGAAAAAAGTCAGCTCCTCCCCTTCTGCGCCAAGCTTGAGGAGGAGCTCGCCCAACTTTCTGAAGAAGAGGCTGCCGAGTATCTCGACTCCCTAGGGCTCAAAGAGCCTGGACTCAACCGCCTCATCAAGACCAGCTTCGAAACGCTAGGCCTGATCACCTTCCTCACAACGGGTGAGCAAGAGACCCGCGCCTGGACCGTCCCGGCGGGTTCCCCCGCCCCCGAAGCTGCCGGTAAGATCCACACCGACATCCAAAAGGGGTTTATCCGCGCCGAGGTGGTCACCTTCGACGATATGGTCGCCTGCTCAGGCCGCGTTGGGGCCAAAGAAGCGGGCAAAGCCCGCTCCGAAGGGAAGGACTACACCGTCCAAGATGGGGATGTAATCCTCTTTTTCCATAATTAACCAAAAAAAACAATCCTTATACAACTGTTTACAAGTGCTTTATTGCAAATTTTTGTAATAAAAACACCCATTTGACTTGATTGGGTGTTTTTGTTACATTAAAAGAATGAAAAAGTCCAAATATTTAAAAGCTTTTGCAGCGTTAGCAAAGAAACCAGTATTCAGCGCTAAAGATGGTCGTAAGGTAGGCATCCCTGCTAGAATGTTAAGTTATTTTTGTTCAAAAGGATGGATTGAAAGAGTTGGCAGAGGGGTTTACAAAGTAAAAGATGTCGAAATCACCCAAACTATAGAGTGGGAAGATTTAGCAGTTACCGCAATGAGTATTCCAGATGGGGTGATTTGTTTGATTTCTGCTCTTTGTTATTATGATCTTACTGATGAAATAATGCGTGAGTTTTGGATTGCTATTCCCCATCCTACAACGTCTCCGAAAAGAGAAAATACGCGCATTGTACGAATGAGAAATATCACGATAGGTCAGACAACTGTTAAAATAGGTAAGCAAAAAGTAAGAATTTTTGATCGAGAAAGAACGATTATAGATTCTTTTCGTTATCTAGATAAGGAAATCTCCCTAAAAGCTCTACAAGTTTACTTAAGAGCCGATAAAAGTTTTAAGCCAAATATAAAAAAATTGATCGAATATGCTAGACTGTTTCGAGTAAACATTACCCCTTATATTATGGCCATGACAGTATGAAGTCTATAGAACAATCGATCAAAGAAAAAATCAAAGTACTTGCAAAAGAGCGGAATACCCCTTTCAGCCAGTTATGGAGAAATCTCATTCTTGAAAGATTTCTAACACGGCTATGCAAGTCGCCCTTCAGAAGTAAATTTATTCTCAAGGGGGGAACTTTATTAGCCAAATATTTGCCAATAGGAAGAGAAACAAAAGATCTCGACTTCTTTGTTGATAACCTTTCTCTACAGAGCTTGGCTGTTACCAACGCTATTAAAGAAATTTGCCAGATCGACCTTCAGGACCACTTTATGTTTGAATTGGTTAAAGCGGAACCCTTAACACACCCTGACAAGCCTTATCCAGGAACATACCTTCAGCTTTTAGCAAAGTTTGGTGCAACTAAAACCTATGGGGTGTGATTAAAATCCGTACTCTATGAAGACCCCCCTTCTTTCGGGAAGTTTTCTACCAGATTTGGCCAGCTTATTAGAAAATTTGACAACCACCTATTAGCCCTTTCTCAGGAAAATGCCCCAGCCGCTTCCAAGGAGTTTCATAGAGTACAGATTTTAATCACACCCAAAACCTATGTCCGCATTGACCTAGGATTCGGTGATATTGTAAAAGCTATAGACTACCCAGTTAACCTCTCCTCCACAAAAAAAGGACCTTTATTTGAGAGCACGATTACCCTTCGGTGCTACCCCAAGGAGTTTATCTTTGCAGAAAAGCTGGAAACAGTCCTTTTTCGGGGGGAGAGTAACAGTCGCATGAAAGATTTCCATGATCTCTATTCACTGATTAAATTCGGTAAGCTTTCCCATAAAAATACAGAAGAAGCTATTAAGCTTGTGTTTAACCACAGAAACACTTCTTTTAAGGAGCTACCAATCCGCTTTAAACAAACCGGTTTAGAGCAACTTGAAAAAGGTTGGAGCTTATATTTTCGAAGGCTCTCCCCCAAAAGCTCGACAGTCTTGCCTCCCTTTTTGGAACAAGTCATTGCAGATCTTAATGAATGGCTTGCTCAAAGTACATCTCTAATCAAATAGGTTTTTCCCACTCTTCGACGTCCATAAACAGCCATAAATTCAGCATTATTAGATGTAAAAAATTTATTGAGAATTTCCTTTTCTTCTTTTCTTCCAATGACTTCTGTTTTTTTAACCATCTTGATTCCTTATTTATTGTGCTGATTATAGCCACCCCTATAACCAGCACAATAAATCAATTTCTGCGGTTATTGTGCTGGTTTGAGCCCCCTCTTCCTTAATTAATAGGGATGGGGTATGCTGGTTTTTTTGTAATCACTACGGATTGAATGGCTGAGAAAACCGAAAAGGCGACCCCAAAGAAGCTGCGCGATGCGCGCAAAAAAGGGCAAGTCGCCAAATCTAAAGACTTCCCCTCTGCTTTTACTTTTATTACCTCCTTTGCGCTGATTGTGGCTACTTCGGGCTATTTTTTTAAAAATCTAGCAGGCTTCATGGTCACGGTCTTTACCGGAATTGGCCGCGGAGGAGAGGGAGACTCCCTTTTTTCACAAATTCCGATGTATCTCATGGCTGCTATCCAGGTAATCTTTAATACCTCAATGCCTTTTATGATCTTGATCTCACTGGTAGGAGTAATCGTTAACTTTTTAATTGTCGGCCCCCTTTTCTCGATGCAAGCGATGAAGCCCGACATCAAAAAGCTTAACCCGGTGACTAACCTCAAGGGGATGTTTAAGCTCAAGACCTTTATCGAGCTTTTGAAGTCGATCATGAAGATCGCTGGTGCGGTTATTTTAATCTACTCGGTAGTAAAAAATAGCCTCCCTGAGATTATCGCAACGGCAGCGATGCCGATCATGGGAAGCGCCATTGTCTTTAGTAAGTTTTTGGTTAAAGTGGCGGTGCGGGTCGGCATTTTCTTCCTCGCTGTGGCCATTTTTGACCTCGTTTTCCAAAGGAAAAACTTTGCAAAAGAAATGAAGATGGAAAAGTTCGAAGTCAAACAAGAATACAAAGATACCGAAGGAAACCCCGAAATCAAGGGAAAAAGACGGCAAGCACAGCAAGAAATTGCCTACCAAGATGGTCCCCCAGTAGCAAGGCGGGCACGGGCGGTCATCACCAATCCCATCCATCTTGCCATTGCTTTAACCTATGATGCTGAAGAAGATCCCGCTCCAAAAATCCTCATTATGGGAAAAGGAGTAACAGCGGAAAATATTGTAAAAGTCGCTCAAGAACACCATGTTCCGATTATGAGAAATGTTCCTTTAGCTCAAGAACTATACAATAAAGGGACAATCGGTCATTATATACCTGAAGAGACCTATGAAGCGATTGCTGAGGTCTTGAAGTGGCTTGACACTATTGAAGCAACAGCAGAACCTGAATACAACATTGACATCTTTAAATAATGAACCTATCCGCAAATTCAAACATTTTTTCTTTCCGTCCTTTCTGCCCCTTTTTGAAAATTGATTTTTCGGCCTTGTCTTTTGGACAATGTCCTCAAATCAATTTTCAAAAATGGACTAGAAATCAAACGAAAATCAAAAATATTATAATCCATGGATAGATTCATATGGCACTTGCAGACTTCCTAGGCGGTAGGAAAATTTCAGATCTTCTCAATCGATCCAGCGATGTGGTCCTTGCGGCCTTCGTCATCACGATCATCTTGATGATCATCGTCCCCCTTCCCCATGCCATTCTCGATATGCTCATCGGGATCAACTTAAGCGTCTCCGTCTGTCTCCTCATGGTCTCTCTCTATATCCAAAAAGCGGTCCACCTTTCGATTTTCCCTTCCATTTTGCTCATTACGACCCTCTTCCGTCTCGGAATTGAGATCGCTGCCACGCGGCAAATCCTCCTCTATGCCGATGCTGGAAAGATCATCAGCGCTTTTGGAAACCTCGTTGTTGGAGGAAACTTTGTCGTCGGGGGTGTAATCTTCCTGATCATCACCATCGTCCAGTTCATCGTTGTGACAAAGGGTGCTGAGCGGGTCGCTGAAGTTGCCGCCCGTTTTACCTTGGATGCGATGCCTGGTAAGCAGATGAGTATCGACGCCGACCTCAGAAGCGGAACCCTAGACGCCAACCAAGCCCGTGAAATGCGTCTTGCTCTTCAAAAAGAAAGCCAACTCTATGGTGCCATGGATGGTGCCTTGAAGTTCGTTAAAGGAGATGTCATCGCCGGTATTGTCATCGCGGTGATCAATATCGTTGGGGGGCTTGTGATCGGAATGGTCATGCATGGGCTGACCGCTATGGAGTCTGCAAAGACCTATACCCTCCTTTCTATTGGAGAAGGACTTGTTACCCAGATCCCCTCCCTCATGATCTCATTAACCGCCGGTATTGTCACCACGCGGGTTTCAAGCGAAAAAAAGGGGACCAACCTGGGGCGGGATATCTCTTCCCAAATCTTCTCCCACTCGAAAGGTCTTATTTTAGCGGGATTTGTGACCTTTGGAATGGCATGGCTTAAAGGTTTCCCTACAACCGTCTTCTTAATTCTAACAGCTGTCTTCTCCTCCGTAGGAATCCGCAACCACCTCAAAGAAAAAAAACGGGCTACCAAAACAGCCGCAGGAACAATTGGTCCCACCAGCGTCGAAACCGACGTTGAAGGACACACCGTGGTCGGTGGAGGACTCGATGACTACGCCCTCACCCTCCCCGTCATTATGGAAATGGGAAAAAGTCTTTCAGGGCTGATACGGAAAGAAAAAGGGGGAACGACCTTTATCGATGAAATGATCCCCAAGATGCGTCATGCCCTTTATCAAGACCTCGGGGTCCGCTTCCCCGGTGTCCATGTCCGGACCGACTCGACAACTCTCGATGGAAATGAGTATGCGATCTTCCTCAATGAAGTCCCAACGGTGCGCGGGCGGATCATGGACCACGCCGTCCTGACCAACGAAACTGAAGAGACCTTAAAGCGGTACAACCTCCCCTTCACCACCTCGAAAAATGCCGTGGGGCAAGCAGCCCTTTGGGTCGAAAGCCGCTACATTGAGGTGCTAAAAAAAGCAGGGATCAAATATTGGAAGCCCCTTGATGTGATGGTCCTCCACCTCTCCCAGTTCTATAAAAACTATGCTGCTGAATTCATCGGGATCCAAGAGGTGCGAGCGATTCTAGAGTTTGTCGAAAAAGCCTTCCCTGATCTGGTCAAAGAGGTGACCCGACTCGTTCCCCTCCAAAAGTTGACCGAGATCTTCCGACGCCTTGTTCAAGAACAGGTGTCGATCAAAGACCTCCGCACCATCTTAGAAGCGTTAAGCGAATGGGCCCAAACCGAAAAAGATACGGTCCTCCTAACCGAATATGTCCGCTCCTCGCTGAAGCGCTACATCAGCTACAAATACTCCCTTGGGCAAACGACCCTTGCGGTCTATCTTCTCGATCCTGAGATCGAAGATATGATCCGAGGAGCGATTAAGCAAACCTCGGGCGGCTCTTACCTTGCCCTCGATCCCGACTCGGTCCAACTCATCCTCCATGCGATGCGGGGTGTCATTGTACCGACCCCTCCAGGAGGACAACCCCCCGTCCTTCTCACCGCGATCGATGTCCGCCGCTTTGCCCGCAAGCTGATCGAAGGAGACTTCCCCGACCTCCCCGTCGTCTCCTATCAGGAGATCGTCCCCGAGGTCCGGATCCAGCCTCTCGGCCGCATCCAACTCACCTGATTTTGACCCTAAAAACATGTTTTTCGTTGGAAAAACGTGCGAGGTCACCACGTTTTTCCAACGAAAAACGTGAAAATCTCCACGTTTTCCTAACGAATCCTTGCTTTTTAGCCGAAATTGACCTATTTTAAGGGTATGAAAAGAGATATTTACCCCCATTTAGAGACCTGGAAGACCTCCTCTAGACGCAAACCACTTATAATCAATGGCGCAAGGCAGGTTGGAAAGACCCATGCTCTCAAATATTTTGGGAACACTTCTTATGAAAAAGTAGCCTACTTTAACTTCGAAAAAGAGGAAAAACTCTCTCAGTATTTCGAAAGCACTTTAGATCCCAAAAAGCTCCTTCAAACATTAGCGATCCATGCAGAAGTGGACATTGACCCTCAAAAGACCCTTTTGATCTTCGATGAGGTTCAAGAATGTCCCAAAGCGCTTAATAGCCTGAAGTATTTTTGCGAGGAAGCAAATGAGTACCATGTTGCAGCAGCAGGGTCACTTCTTGGGGTCAAGATGGCTCAAGAAAAGGGCTTCCCTGTAGGCAAAGTCAATTTTCTCCATATGTATCCCCTAACGTTCTTTGAGTTTCTCTCGGCTCTAGGACATGAAAAAACGCGTACATTTTTAGAAGAGTATTCGGCGTATGAGCCCCTTCCCAATCCGATGCATGATAAACTGATTGCACTTCTCAAGCTCTACTTTTTTATTGGGGGGATGCCTGAAGCAGTTTCTGAATATACCAAATCTGAAAACTTGAATACTGTAAGGGAAGTACAATTGGAAATCTTAGATGCTTATGAGAAAGACTTTGCAAAACATGCCCCTCCTAATGAAATCATGAAAATCACCACTGTTTGGAAAGAGATCCACCGACAGCTTGCCAAAGAAAATAAGAAGTTTATTTTTGCAGCGATTCGAAAAAGTGCCCGGGGAAGGGACTATGAAGAGGCAATTCAGTGGCTCTTAGATGCAGGGCTGATTCATAAAAGCGATCTTGTTAAGTCTCCTAAATTTCCTTTAAGCGCCTATGCCAGTAGCAACATCTTCAAGATCTTCTTATCAGATGTTGGACTTTTGGGTGCACAAAGTAGCCTTTCTCCCCAGGTAGTTATCGATGGGGACATTTTATTTACCGAGTTTAAGGGAGCTTTGACAGAAAACTATATTGCGCAAGAGCTCACCGCAACGTGTCAGAAAAAACTCTATTACTGGGTAAGTGAAGGAATTGCAGAGGTCGACTTTCTCATCGAAGAGGGCCACGGTATTTTTCCTCTAGAAGTGAAGGCAGGGACAAGTCAGAAAAAGAAAAGTCTTGTGACCTATGCTAAAAAATATGCCCCATCAAAACTCTTGCGAACAAGCCCCATGAACCTGAAGCATGATGGAGACATTTACAACATTCCACTCTACTTTATTTCCCGCCTTGAAAAGTTGGAGCAAGAGAAGTAAGGTAAAATTATGAACCTATCCATAAATTCTAATGCCCTTTCTTTCCATGCTTTCTGCATCTTTTTGGAAGCTGATTTTTCGCCCTTGTCTTTTGGACAATGTGCTCAAATCAGTTTCCAAAAATCTGCTAGAAATCAATTGAAAATAAAGAATATTATAACTTACGGATAGGTTCATGGCAGAAGATAATAAGGTCAACGAGGTTCGGGGGGCACGCACCCACGCAGCGCAAGAAGCTAAGAAAGCAGGCAATATTGCCCGCCGAGAAGCGCGGCAAGTCGGTAGCCAAGCAAATATGCAGGAAGCGCAAGAGCTCATGATCTTTAACCCTCTTAAGATGAGGAAGAATTTTGAGCCTCTGAATAAGCGCACGGAACGTCCGCCAGAGGGGCAAAAGGGACAAAAAACCGAAAAAGAGGCAAAAGAGCCCTCTAATGTAGAAAGGGTCGCCGCTAACTACTACGCGAAAAACCCCGAGCTTCAGAAAAAGACCCTCATGTCCCTCCATCAGGAGATCAAGCCTGATGACTCCCACGAAAAGATCCTTGAAAAGCTGCAGAAGATTTACGCCGATAAGTCGCTTGCCGATGAGGCGATCGACTTTTTGATCGAGGTCTCTGAAAATAAAGAGGCCCTTAAGAAAAAATATATCGGGATCAAAGAGGATTTTAATGCCCAGTATGGACGGCAGATCCAGGCAGGCCACAACATTCGGACGCAGGCGCAACAGTTTTCGAAAAAGGGACTCGGAAGCCCCACGGCTCTCCGTGATCTTTATCGAGAAATCACGGGGAACCCTCGCACTCCTAAACAGCTCTTTGATGAGCTCACCGCTAAGTTTCAATTCTCCGATATGAAAAATATCATCGATTTTATCCTCCACTCTCTTGGCGATGATATGAAAGCCAAGGGACCTTCGATTGCGCGCGAAGAGCTCAAACGCCTCTTTTCAGAAACCCGCTCGATGCAAGCGATCCTCGGCCTTTTCCGCTTTTTCTTTGCCCGAATGGGGATGATTAAGAAGCAGTTTGACCAATACGATCTTTCGATGCCGAGCCGGGTTAACTATGAAGTCTTAGCCCGCCTTCTGATGAAACTTTTAGAAGAGCGCTACCCCACTCCCGATAAAATCCTTAAGCAGTCATTTGTCCTCGGCATTGCTGAAGAACTCGCTGCGCAGATCATTGTCTACACCCAGTACCGCGATGCAATGCGCCACATCTCCCCGATGCTTTTTAAGTCGGAGCGGCATAGGCAAGAGGTGTTAATGGCATTGATGGAAACTTTGAGCGATCTCGAGGATGAGATCGATGAGGAAGAAGAGTAATGGACCGCTTTCAGGAACTTCTTTGGGATCTAGGGGAAATCACCGGCATTCCTCTCCATGTGGATAAAAATCATGCGTGTAACATCCTCCTTGATGACACCCTTGAAGTGCAAATTCAGATGGATGAACATGGGGAAAACCTATTGATGTGCTCATTTGTTTCAGAGATTCCTCCCGGACGCTTTCGGGAAGAGGTCTTAAAAGAAGCGATGAAGGTCAATAGCACCTATCACCCGTTTGGATTCCTGGCTTTTTATGAGCAGAAAAGCCTTTTGATCCTCCACCAGTTTCTTCCCGCTGAAAAACTTTCTGGAGAAAAGTTAGTGACCCATCTAGAAGGTTTTATTGAGGAGGCGGATGAATGGCGGACAGCTCTTGCAAGTGGCGCTTCTGCCCCTAGAAAATATCAAAGCGTCTCCGATAAACCCCCTCCCTTTGCACAATGAGCCTCGAGCAGACAGCAGTTGGGCGCGGGTGGAAAAGGGTAGGTGTTCGCCACCACCACGGCATACAGGTTCCCCTCCTTTCGATCTGGACAGAGCAAAGCCAAGGATGTGGAGAGTTCCTCGACCTGATCCCTTTGATCGACTGGCTCTCTGATCTCGGAATGGATGTGTTGCAGCTTCTTCCCTTAAACGACTCGGGAGAGGATGCGAGCCCTTATAAAGCCCTCTCCGGAACAGCCCTTCATCCCATTTACCTGAGCCTCCATGCACTCACCGATGAAAAGCTAACCTTTTCGGAAAGTAAACGGGTTCCCTACTGGGAAGTCTTAGAGAAAAAGCTCGCGTTTTTAAAAAAGTATGTGGCCGACATGGAAAAAGTGATCCTTGAGGACCCAAGCTACCAAGCCTTTGTAGAAAGGAGTCCCCACCTCCGCTATTATGCCCGCTATAAAGTCAAAACCGAGGGAGAGACAGAAAACTTTCACTTGATTGTTCAATACCTCTGCCACACGCAGCTTCTCAAAGTAAAAAAACATGCGGAGAAAAAGGGGGTGTTTCTTAAGGGGGATATTCCGATTCTTTTGAGTCCCAAGAGCGCCGATGTGTGGGCCCATCCCGAGTTTTTTGACCTCTCGCTCCAGGCGGGCAGCCCCCCTACGAAGTTCGATCCAAAAGGGCAAGTGTGGAAATTCCCCCTCTATAACTGGAAAGCGATGGAGGAAAACCATTTTGAATGGTGGCGGAGACGGATTCAAACAGCCGCACAATACTTTCACCTTTACCGGATCGATCATATCATCGGCTTCTTCCGGATTTGGGCCATCCCTCATGGAGAAATAGCCGATAAAGGTTTTTTCGTTCCGAAAAAAGAGGGGCTGATGGAAGTGCAAGGGAGAAAACTTTTGGAAACCCTCCTCTCTTTTTCCGATATGCTCCCCATAGGAGAAGATTTGGGCGACCCCCCTCATTTTATTCGAGAGACGATGTTAGAACTCGGAATTCCCGGAACCAAGATTCTCCGCTGGAGCCCTAACATTGAAGCGTATCCTCCAGCAAGTCTCTCGACCGTGTCAACTCACGATCTCGAGCCTTCACTCTCCCAAGAGATGGTCCACAAAAGTCACCACACCCCAAGCCTTTTTCATATCAACCTGCTCCAGGAATACCTTCCTCCAGAACTGACTTGGGGAAACCCTGAAGATGAGGTCATCAACATCCCTGGTACCGAAAACCATTTTAACTGGACTTACCGGTATAAATGTCCGTTGGAGGTGTTGACGAATGACGCTTCTCTTAATGAGAGAATTAAGGCTCTTGTGCGTTTAAAATAAGCTCTCCAAACATCCCATTTTTAGCATCAAAAGAGACCCTGCCATTTAGAATCAACCCGTTGCTAAAAATTGTGACAACCCCTCCATTCCCCTCTTGCCCTAAAGCCTGAGCTGAAATGACTCCTAAAAAGTCTGTGCACCTGTTTCCCCGGATAGAAACAGTCCCCCCATCTTTCTCCCAGCCATCTGCAGAAATTCTACCCTTGACCCTCAAAATATCGGCCCCTATCCGAATGCTCCCTCCACGGACCCCAGAAGTATCGATGCAGGCATTATCCTTAACGTGAACCTCTTTTCCATCAACCTCAATGTTTCCACTTTCCGATATAAGGGTTCCATTAGCGATCACCTGATCGGCCACAAGATAAATCTTCCCAGCCTCTTCCTTAACCGCAAAAGTTTCTACTTTTCCCTCATGACGGATCGCGTACTCATAAGGATTCCCACCATCAAGTTCTCCAAGCTCCGTCCGAATAAAGACCCGCTGGTTTGTGTAAGGACGGATCAGCACCTCCTCAGCAGCCACCTTCCCAACAAAGTGACCTGCCGTTTTCCCAGCCCCTTCAATTTCCTTCGCAATCAGATAAACCTCTCCCGAATGACACGAAATCGTCCCATCTTGGACGATTTTTCCGTTTCCAGGTGCCGAAAAGGTCCACTCACTTCCCTTGAGGAACTCTTCACTTGAAAGGTCCGCTGTTGAGGCGACAAATCCCGCTGCATGGATGGTTCCCCCCACATAAACTCCATTGGGGTTTACGAGAAGGACATGTCCATTAGCCTTAAGCGAGCCAAGGATCTGGCTAACCTTGCCCCCAGTGACCCGGTTGAGGATCGCCGCATCCCGCCCCGGCTGGATAAAGCGGAGGGTCTCCCCCTTGCCCACCGAAAAGTCTTTCCAGTGAACGATCGCCTTGTTGGAGCTTTGGTGGATCGCTCCCTCCTTAAAGGAAGCTTTACCCGATTTAAGCTCAAACCCTTGCGGTTTTCCATAAAGTGTATAAGAAAAAAGAACCCCTATGAGGAGCAAATACAGTTGTCTCATCATTTGGTATATAACATAAATCTTGATTTAATCAATTTTTCTCGATTAACCTTAGGACATGAAAAAGTTTATCTTTTTAGCTTCACTATTTTGGGGAATGGCCTTTGCCAACTCTCCCCAATTAACAACCCTTTACCGGAGTTTAGACCCCCAGTCGATTTCACAGCTCTTTGCGTTCTACCACCTCTACCCTCAGTCAGAGGAGGGAGAGCAGGCCCTTGCCGATGCGTGGGCGCTGATGCACAAACACCGGATTGAAAAGCGGCTCCTTGAGGGGAACCTTGTCCTCCCGGCAATGGAGATCGATGCGGTCATCGGCCTGGTCAATAAAGAGCCCCTAGAAAGCGATATCCTTTTAGATGAAGAGCAGCTTGAGATGATCGAGCAGGTTTCCGACCACCTGGCCCACCGCAAGCTAAAAGGACACCAGGTGTGGAAGAAAAAGGCCCTATTTAAACTCCCTTCAAAGGAAATTGACCTGGCACGCGCCCTTTTTCTCTATCAGTTTGAGGAAGACCCTCTCACAGTCCGGCAGTATGAAGCGTCGCTCGATCTGATCGCTCTCCAAATCTTGGCCCGCCTCCCGGTGGGAGCTAGTGATGAGGAAAAGATCCGCGCCATTAGCCACTTTATCTTCCATGAAAAGCGGTTCCGCTTTCCCCCTCACTCCCTCTATGCAAAGGATATCGACACCTACACCTTCCTCGCTTCGGTCCTCGACAGCCGCCTTGGGGTCTGCTTGGGCGTTTCAACCCTTTACCTTGCGATCGCCCAGCGGCTCGATTTGCCTTTAGAGATCATCACCCCTCCCGGCCACATCTACATCCGCCATAGCAGTGAGCTCAATATTGAAACGACAGCGCGAGGGATCCACCTTCCCGATCGAGCTTATCTGGGGATCAACACCCGAAAGCTCCAAGAGCGGAATATGAAAGAGGTTGTCGGCCTTGCCTTTATCAACCAAGCCTCGGTGTCTTGGCAAAAAGGGGACCATCAAACAGCGGTGAAGCTCTATGAAGAGGCCCTCCCTTTCTTGCCTAACGATCCCCTTCTCAAGATGCTATTGGGCTATAACTACCTCTTTGTAGGGAAGGTAAGACAAGGAAAAAAACTGCTGCGGGAAATCAAGAATTTGACTTTTGACCATGCCGTTTCAAAAGAGACGGGGCCCGAAGATTTTCTTCAAAGACGGGCTACAATTGAAGGACTTAAAACCCTCTTTGCTCATGTCGATGAAACACGCACTTCGATCCTCAACAAGCAAAAACAGCTTCTCAAGGTTTTGAAAAAGTCCCCTAAATTTCGGGATGGCATCTTCCAGCTAGCGGTCACCTATCTGCAGCTAGGACGGGGGCACGAAGCCCTTGAAACGCTTTTGCGCTACCATGACCTCGACCCAACAAACCCCACCGTTGAATACTACCTAGCAATTGTGCTGATGAACCGGTTCCACTACAAAGAGGCCTGGCACCACCTTGCCCTTGCCGAAAAGCTCACCCAAGAGCGGGGGCATGCTCCCCACTGCCTCAAGGGCTTGCGTCATGCACTCCGCACCCTCCATGCCGACCCCGCAGATATTTTCAAACAACACAACACAAGTAATTTACAAAAACATGGACCATAAAATCCTGAGGGTGTGTAGTAAATCAGTTGGAAGGTAGGACAGAAGGGAAAAGTAGAAAAAAAATACCCCAGTAAGTACGATTTTGGAAAAAATAACAACTGCCAAAAACCAACCACTGGAGTATCTATGGAACAAGTTATAGCACAAGCCAAAAAACAATTCGAGGATATTTTAAAGTATGTTCAAGAAGAGGCTCAGAATCAACAAATTAACGAAGTTGAAAAAGGGATTTTTCGAAGCCTTTTAGAGTTGGGTTTGACCTTTCTCAGGATATTTCTTCAGCAAAAAGGAGTTGGATACAAGGGTAGAGTTCATTTGGATAAGGAGGGAAATGAGCGTAGCTACCATTCGAAGAAAAATAAGAAGTATCTATCAATATTTGGAAAAATAAGTATTTTAAGAGCCTGCTATTGGACAAAAGAAAAGGGTGAAATTTACCCTTTAGATACAGAGCTTAATATGCCCAAAATAGAGCATTCTTATGTATTACAAGAGTGGGGGGCAATTCTTGGATCTGAGGAGCCTTATAAAAAATCGGCTAAATTTTTAGAAACCATTCTAGGAATTCCCCTATGGGGAAGCACGATTGAAACTATTATCCAACGAGCTGGTATCGATGCCCCGAACTTTTACAAAGAGCGCCAAGAACCTTTCAAAAAAAGTGAAAAAGAAATTTTTGTAGCAACAGCTGATGGGAAGGGTATTGTGATGAAAAAGGGAGAGCTTGAAAAACCACCTCCTAAAAAAAAGCCAAGGAAAATGAAGAAGAAAGGGGAAAGGTCAAAAAAATCACAGGCCGAAAGTGAGCTGAAACCAGGAAAAAAGAAAATGTCCACTGTTATTGGAGCTTACACAATATCCCGACATAAAAGGACTGCAGAAAGCATTTTGAGCAAGAAAAAGAAGAACGACCCTCCTCGCCCAGTCAATAAAGTGGTTCAAGCAACTTTAGAGGGAAAGGAAGAGGCAATCCAGCGTCTAAAGGCAGAGGTTGAAAAAAGGGATCCCCAGAGAGAAAAACAAAGTGTGGCTCTTGTTGATGGAGAACATAAGTTGCGCAACCTGCTTAAAACCTATTTACCTTGGTTCACAATCATCATTGATATCTTCCATGTGATGGAGTACCTATGGATGGGAGCCCATATTTTTTTTAAAAAAGGGAGCGCAAAAGCACAAAGTTGGGTGACTGATAAGCTGACTAAACTTTTAAATGGAAAGATAGAAGAGATTATTTCTGAGTTAAAAAGAGATTTAGAAGCGATATCACAAAGCAAAAAAAAACAGCTGCTTAAAATCATTACCTATTTAGAAAATGGTAAAGAACATATGCGTTATGATAAATATCTCGTGAAGGGATACCCCATTGGATCCGGGGTAGTGGAAGGAGCCTGCAAAAACTTAGTCAAGGATCGAATGGAACAGAGCGGAATGCAATGGACGATAAATGGAGCAGAGGCAGTGCTCAGTATGAGATCTATTCAGATTAATGGGATGGCCAATGATTATTGGCGATACCATATATCTAAGGAAAGAGAGAGGCTGTATGGATCTTTTATGGAAAGTGAAATGTCAGAATTGGCTGCCTAATGTTTCCCAACTGATTTACTACACACCCTTTGGCAGAAGAGTTAAATACAAGTCGTAAATTTGTTTATTCTCAAAAGGATAAAGCGAGTAAAGCTTTGGACTCAGCATTTTTGGAAGATGGTTCTGATGACAAAGAAGTTCTGTTTTATATTCCCGTCACAAAAGCTTGGCTGCATCAGTTGGTCATAGCTTTGGTTATGATTTGTCATAGCTCTTATCAGGGGGTGATTGAGATTTTTAGAGACCTACTAAACTTTGGTATTTCTAAAGGCAATATCCACAATATTCTCAGTGGAGTCTTAGCAAAAGCCAAACAGATCAACTCTCAACAAGACCTTTCTCAAATAAGGGTGGGAGCTCATGATGAGATTTTTCAGGGAAGAACCCCCGTTCTCGTTGGTTGTGATGTAGAATCCACCTACACCTATCTCCTTAAGCAAGTAGAAAATCGAGATACTGTGTCTTGGGGAGTTCATCTTTTAGAGCTTTCTGATCAGAGCATGAAGCTGGACCATACTATTGCTGATGCAGGCAAGGCACTGAGAAGTGGTCAACAGGAAGCATGGCCTGATGTGCCTTGTCGTGGGGATGTATTTCATCCCATATACGATATAGGGAAAGTGGTAACGTTTTTAGGAAATCGAGCAATGGCGACCGCTGAAACTGTTGAAAAACTGGAAATAAAAATAACAAAAGCAAAGAAAAGCTGCCAGGGAGCCAAGCACTCTAGGCGCCTTGGCCACGCCCGAAAGGAAGCTTCAGCTGCGCTAAAGTTGAAAAACGATATCTCAACTTTATCCAGCTGGCTAAAAAATGATATTTTGTCTGTTACTGGGACCAGCTTAGAATCACGTCAAGAGTTGTTAGACTTTGTTGTTGCTGAACTTCAATCTCGAGAGCAACAATGCCCTCATCGAATCAAGCCTGTGCGCCGCTTGCTTGAAAAGCAGGGCAAAGATCTTCTTCGATTTGTTAATGACCTTGATGAGCGCTTACAAGAACTAGCCGTTATATACGGAGTAGATGACTACTTGGTTCGCCAAGTTTTTGAGCTTCAAGCTATTTCTACTCAAGATAATCTTTATTGGGAACGGGCTGGAGACCTCCACCATAAAATAGGAAAAAGGTTTTATGAACTTGAAGAAGAGATTAAAAGCCTCATTAAAGAAACAGTTAGAGCGAGCTCTATAGTTGAAAACCTTAACAGTCGCTTAAGGAACTACTTTTTTCTTCGTAAAAACCTTAACAAGGACTACTTAGAGCTTCTCCAGTTCTTCCTAAACCACCGACGGTTTATACGCAGCTCTCGTCCAGAAAGAGTTGGTAAAAGTCCAAAGGAACTTCTCACAGATAAAGATCATGACCATTGGTTAGAGCTTTTGGGCTACACTCTATTTAAGAGAGAAGAAGCATATAAGCCCACGATTAAAAAGGCTGCTTAACATACCTCCACCAATTAAGTCTTAAGCCCTTTCCCGCTGGTAAGAGGTAGGGTTCCGTGACCCCTTTTGTTACCCAAAAACCCCAATTTTTGAACCATGCCAAAAACTCTTTGACAAAAATAGGATAGTTAGCACATGGTTAATATTAATTTTTAACTGATTAAGGAGAGTAACCACAATGTCGAGTACCAACCCTTTAAACAAAGATCCTGTTCTATTTTTTACCAATATGGCTAGTCCCGATACTAGCAATAGTTCTTCTAGTTCTTCTAGCTCCTCAAGTTCTTCTAGCTCTACAACTCATTTAACAGGTCCGCTGTCTAAGAATTCGGTTTATCAACAATTTGTAAACATGGTTTCTGAAGAGAATAAAAATTCTCAAAAAACATTAGAGGCAGAGCTAGAAAAAGGTAATGCTATAGCCTGTAACAAAAATGGCTTCACGCTTTTTGACTTAACCAAACCAATAGATCGTCCTGGGTTACTTAAACGTATAAAAGAAAAAATTAAACAAGAACCTAACAATGGTTTTGAGCTAAAAATAATAAAAGCCATCGGTCGAGCTTGGATGTACCATATCAGGCGCGACTCAGCGTATGAACCAATAATTGCTCAGCTTGAAGAAGTATTACAGGAACCAAACCAAAATTTTAGCCCAGAGTTGAAGGGAAAAGTGCTTAATCACTTAGCCGAGGCTTACAGTGAACAAGCCAAATCTAATGAAGAATTGATGGATAAGTGTTTAGAAAATCACCTGAAAGCATTGGATATTCGAAAAAAATTGTACAGCCCAGACAATGAATCAGCATGGGAAGGGCTAGCAGAAACCTATAACCATATAGGTGAGGCCTATTCGAGCAAAAAAGAATTTTTAAGAGCAGTTGATCAATATGAAAAGGCTTACGACCTCTTTGCTAAACATGCTAAACATAGTGACTCCTTTGCTCGAAAAGATCTTCTGATTTTGCTAAGCAATATGGGGTATGCCTACCTTAAAACTATGGATAAAGAGAAGGCCTGCAAATATTTTAAAGCTGTAGCCGTTTTGGACCAAATTTTTGATCCAGACGGTAAGAAAAAACTGGTTTCTATTGGCGTTGCTTTAAGTAATTATGGCATGTTGCTTAATAGTTTGAAGAGGTATTCTAAAGCGGTCGAAGTGTTTAATCGTGCACTAGAGATGGGAGGGGGATCTATTGCAAGGGGAGGTTTAGCATATGCTTACTCCAATCAGGGGAATTTCAAAAAGGCTGAAGAAGAGTATAAAGAAGCTAAAAAAGGCTTTGAAAGTCTCTCAGCACAGAAAAAGGCTCAATTTTACATCAATTTTGGTTCTTTATATAAAAAAAAAGGACAATATGAGAAAGCTATTGAATGCTTTAATGAAAGCATCAAAACCTTTAGAGAAGAAAAGAAGGAAAATAAGCTCGCCTTTGCTTTTAAAGAATTGGCTTTTTGCTATTTAAAGATTGGAAAAGATGATCAAGCAAAAGATACCCTCACTGTAGCAATAGATATTTTAAGAAATTCCGGGGCGTCTGAGCAAAATATTATCCTTGTTGATGCTCTGAACTTGCTTAGGTCCTTAGAGATCAAAGGAAACAGGAAAAAAGAAGCAAAAGAATTGAATAATCAAATCAATTCTTTGTTGGTAAGAGATCGGCATCAGTTGCTTAAAAACAAAAGAGAATTAAAGCTCAAAGAGGCAGCCTTAAAGGAAGAACTAGAGAGACAAAATCAGGAATTAGAAGCTTTAAATAAGACACATTTAGGAGAGTATTAATATGACCTCAGTATCACCTTATCATTACCTATCACAAACTATAGCTCACTCCCTAGGGGACGGTCCATCCCCCGTAGATCAAGACGGTTTAGCTCAGTCTAAATTGATTCAACAGAATACAGAGCTTAAGTGCTATTATGACAAATTCGGAAAAGAGATGCTTAAGGTTAGGTCGCTTCTAACCCTTTTTCAAGAAAATTCAGCAGTTGCACAAGGTACTTATAAAAAATCAAGAAAGGCGATTGGTTTTTTTCAATTTTGCTTGGGTACTATTGTTAGCGCTGCTCCACTTCCTGGGGCTGGAGCTATTGGAGCAATCGTTAATTCTTTAATAGATTATGCAAAGAGTAATCATGAAAAAGGTATTAATAAAAGGCTCATGGGTGTTATCGAAACAATTGGAAAAGCCGATTGCGAATACATTGCGAGAGCAATGACTATTAGATATGCTCAGCAGATCTTGCAAGTACAAGAAGAAAAGCGTGAGTGCTTGGCTGTAGAGGGGGTGCTAAGGTTTTTACTTTCCATACTGAAAACGAATGTCATTGTTCTGAGCCATGAGTATCTTTTAGAAAATATCATATGTAATATTAGAGAAGTTTCTTATAAGAGCGAATGGTTTTTAAAGGAGAAGCTTAATACGGAGGGTTTTACTATAAATGGGGTATATACAAAGCCAGGTTTGTTTTTCGTTACAGAAAAACAAAAACCGTACTTTAATATAAGAAAAAAACCTAGATCTAAAGATGAAGCAAGTAAAACCGGAAAGTATGGGTATTTTTTTGCCTTCCAAAAAGATTATATATCTCTAAGCAATAGAGGTCTTTTATATAAAAACGTTGCCAATGTGGACGAAAAATTTAAACTTCCTCTAGCCTCTTTAAATGAAGTGCCAGTTAGACCTTCAAAGCCCCGGACGATTAAGAGTATTAATGAGGCGTTTAAAGGAATTGCTGATTCTATAAAAAAAGAGTTGTTACAAGGTCATCAGGATATTCATTCCTTGGTAAATTCTGTGGTTAATGAGCTGAATAATGAAATGAAAGAAGATGTTAAAAACTTGCAGTCTGAAGTCAGTTTTTTGGAAGAAAAGGTTAAAAGAAATAAGAAAAGGATTCTTCGAGCTCGCTTAGCTTGGAACAGACAACTAGAAACGCAAGTAATCAACCTTACGGAGAAAGTTAATTGCTTAGAAAAAAAAGTTAAAGAACTAGGGGCTAAGGCGGTAGAGAATTCATCAAGCTCATCCTCTTCATCAAGCAGCAAATAGAGGTTTTCTAGCGAGCTCTAGCCAGAAAAACTCTCTTAGTTCAGGATAGGGTCCATGGACCCTACCAATCCACATCACTATTTGGGGCTGCATGAAGAGGGGACGGTGATCCGTCTTCTGCAGCCGGGAGCGCTTGAGGTTCTTGGCGAAGCGGTCACCGCGGAAACAAACGTGTACCGCGCTCCGCAGTCGCTGACCTGCAAAGACTATCGGATCATCCATCCGAGCGGCCTTGTCGCTCATGACCCCTACGCTTTTCTGCCCACCTTTAGCGAGGAAGATGAGCAAGCTTTCCAAAGGGGAGACCATACGGCTCTTGATGAGGTGATGGGCGGACGGCTCTGCACCCACCAAGAGATCGCTGGTGTCAAGTTTTCTGTATGGGCACCCTGCGCAAAACGGGTCTCTCTTGTTGGCGACTTCAATAACTGGGAAGTAGAGAAAAATCCGATGCGGCGGATGGGAGCCTCGGGGGTGTGGGAACTTTTTGTTCCCGGTTTAGAAGAGGGGGCCCTTTATAAGTTTGCGGTTTTCAAGACTGATGGCGAGGTGCTTTTTAAGGCCGATCCTTATGGCTATCAAGGGGAGATGCGTCCCCATACCGCATCGGTTGTCACCCGGATCGATCGGCATGAGTGGGGGGATCAAGAATGGATGGAAAACCGAAAGCGGTGCCCCCATCAGCCCCTCAATATCTATGAACTTCACTTGGGAGCATGGAAAAAGGGATACCGAGAGGTCGCTCCTGAGCTTAGCGCCTATGTGAAGAAGATGGGCTACACCCATGTGGAGCTGATGCCGGTGATGGGACATCCCTTGGATGAATCATGGGGGTATCAGGTCTCGGGCTTTTATGCGATCTCTCGTCGTTATGGAACAGTTGAAGATTTTCAGTACCTGGTCGACCATCTTCATCAAGAGGGAATCGGGGTGATTCTCGACTGGGTTCCCGGTCACTTTCCGATTGATGACCACTCGATCGCCCGCTTTGATGGGACCTTCCTTTATGAGCACCAAGATCCTTGCCAGAGATACCATCCCCAATGGAACACCCACATCTTTAATTTTGGGCGACATGAGGTGGCAAACTTTTTAATCGGAAGTGCCCTTTTTTATTTGGGGAAAATGCATGTTGATGGGCTCCGGGTCGATGCGGTTTCATCGATTGTCTACCTCGACTTTGAACGGAAAGAGGGGGAGTGGCTTCCCAACGTGCATGGGGGAAGGGAAAACCTTGAGGGGATTGCTTTTTTAAAACAGCTGAACCAAAAAGTGCACGATAGGTTCCCAACAGCGCTCATGATTGCTGAAGAATCCCATGCCTTTCCTGGGGTAACCGACCCGGAAGGGCTCGGGTTTGACCTGCGATGGAATTTGGGGTGGATGAACGATACGTTGCGTTATTTTGGGACGCGGTATGCATCTCGCGCCGAGATGCAAGAGAGCTTGATCCATGAGATGAGCTATTTTTATGCTGAAAAACATCTTTTGCCCTTGTCTCACGACGAAGTAGTTCATGGAAAGAAGAGCCTTCTTTCCAAATCTGTGGGGAACGAGTGGGAAAAGTTTGCCCACCTCCGCCTCCTTTTGAGCTATATGATCTGCCATCCAGGAAAGAAATTGCTCTTTATGGGAGGGGAGATGGGGCAGTGGCTTGAGTGGGACTGCAAAGAGGGGCTTCACTGGGAACTCTTGGGCCAATCCTACCACCATAAACTTCACCGGTGCGTCGCAGATCTTAACCATTTTTACCGCGGGCATCCAGCCCTTTATGCCGACGATTTTTCAGAAGAGGGGTTTGAGTGGATCGACCATAGTGACCATGCCAATGGAGTGTTGGCTTACTTAAGGCGAGGCGGGGAGGAAACCCTCCTCTGTGTCCACCACTTTTCCCCCGAAGAGCTTGAAAACTACTTGATCCCTTTTGAAGGGAAACCAAGAGAAATTTTTTCTACCGATTTAAAAGAATATGGGGGGTATGGCATCATGAACCCTGATATCACATATGAAAAAGAGGGGATCAGGTTCACCCTTCCCCCTCTAGCAACCCTTATCCTTCAGGTATGAATAAAGACGACTACTTAAAGCTTTTAGAAGAGATCCAAAAACATAACGAGCTCTACTTTCAACAGTCGACTCCTGAGATTTCTGACTATGAGTATGACCTCCTTGTTAAACAAGTGGAAAAGATCGAGGAAAAGCATTCCGAGTGGGTCCCTGCTGATAGCCCCACCAAGCGGGTTGGGGAGATGCCCACCAAAGGATTCGTCCAGGTCAAGCATACCCACCCGATGCTCTCTTTAAGCAATACCTACTCGAAAGAAGAAGTGGCCGACTTTTTCAAGCGGGTCGATAAGAATTTAGAGGGGCGGGCGGTTGAGTACTGTGTGGAGCTTAAGATGGATGGAGTCGCAATCTCTCTTCATTACGAAAAAGGAAAGCTTGTCCGTGGAGTGACCCGAGGAAATGGAAAGCGGGGCGATGACATCACTGCGAATGTCAAAACGATCCGCTCGATCCCCCATGAACTGAAAGAGGCGGTGACCCTAGAAGTGCGGGGAGAGGTCTTTATTCCTCAGCGCGACTTCATCGAAATGAACCGAGAGCGAGAAGAAGAGGGAGAGACCCCTTGGTCCAACCCCCGCAATGCTGCTGCTGGTTCTTTAAAACTTCTCGACTCAAAAGAAGTGGCCAAACGGAAACTCGATATCGTCACCTATAACGCCATTGCAGATGGCCTTGAAAAGCAATCCGATGTCCACACGTATCTCAAAAAACTAGGCCTTCCCGTCGGTGAAGAAAAACACTTTAAGGTATGCCAAGATGTGGATGAGATCTTAGCCTTTGCAGATACGATTGAAAAAGAGCGGACTAAACTTCCCTTTGAGATCGATGGGATTGTCATTAAGGTCAACAGCCTCCGCTACCACGATATTTTAGGGGCAACCGCGAAAAGTCCTCGGTGGGCAACCGCCTATAAATTTGCTCCCGAACAAGCCGAAACGATGATCGAAGCGATCTCTGTGCAGGTCGGGCGGACCGGGGTTTTAACCCCCGTTGCCGATCTTAAGCCGGTTCCCTTAGCGGGGAGCACTATTTCCCGCGCGACTCTCCATAACGAAGAAGAGGTGCTCCGGAAAGATATCCGAGAAGGGGACACCGTCATCATCGAAAAAGGGGGGGATGTGATCCCTAAAGTGGTCCGGGTCCTTACCGAAAAACGGCCTTCTGATTCGAAGCCGTGGACGATGCCTGAAGCGTGCCCCGTTTGCCACTCACCTGTCACCCGTAAAGAGGGAGAGGTCGCGGTGCGCTGCCCGAATAAAACAGCGTGTGGCGGACAAAACCTCCGCCGCATCTCCTTTTTTGCCAGCAAAAATGCGATGGATATCGACCACCTAGGGCCTGAAATCGTCAAAAAACTTATCGAGCTTGGGTTTGTCACCCGTATCTCAGACCTCTACCGCCTCACCGAAGAAGAACTTGCCCAGGTCGAAGGGTTTAAAGAAAAAGCGATTGCCAATCTTTTAAAAAGCTTAGAAAACTCCAAAAAAACAACCCTTGCCCGCTTCATCTTTGCCATAGGCATTCCTTTTGTGGGAGAAGGGACAGCTCAACTTTTAGCAGATAGCGCAGAAAGCATCGAAAAACTTTCTGAGATGGGTAAAGAAGAGCTTTGCAATATCGATGGGGTGGGGGATAAAGTGGCCGCTTCTATCGTTACCTTTTTAGATGATCCTGCCCACCAAAAAGAGCTCGATGATCTTCTTGATCTCGGCGTTCAGCCGACCGCCCAAATGAAAAAAATTGTCGGCCATTCCTTTGCGGGAAAAGCCTTTGTTTTGACCGGTTCTTTAGAAGGATTAACCCGAAGCGAAGCGGGCAATCTCATTAAAGAGCGGGGGGGAAAGGTGAGTGGCTCGGTGAGTAAAAAAACCGATTATGTCTTAGTCGGTGAAGATCCCGGCTCCAAATATGACAAAGCCAAAACCCTTGGCATCACAATTCTTGACGAAGAAACTTTTCAAAAAATGTTATAAAGGTTAACCTGGCTCAAAAACAACGATTGGAGTTTGTTTATGAGAAAAGTGATCATTGGGGGAATTATTGGAGCGGTCATCGCATTTGCATGGTCTTTTGTTTCTTGGATGGTTCTTCCCTGGCATAACACTGGGATGAATGCCTTTACAAATGAAACAGAAGTTTCCCAGACGATTATGCGCAATGTCCCTAAAGATGGGACTTATGTTTCTCCTCATTTTGTCAATAAAGAGGGTAGTACTGAAGAAGAGCTACAAGCAATGGCAAAAGCTCCCTTCATTTTTATGCAGGTTCAAAGAAAGGGGATGGACCCTACCATGGCCTGGCCCTATGTCTTTTCTTTCCTGACCCAGTTTGTCGGTGCAGCGTTGATCTGCGCTCTTCTACGGGTGACGACACTTGGTTATGGTGGGCGTCTTATTTTCACTATGACCATTGGACTGATTGTGGGGATCCTTGGCTATGTGCCTGATTGGAATTGGTTCGGCGCTGGCTTCCAGTTTACTCTAGTGATGGTGGCTGATCTGATTGTGACCTGGTTTCTAGCAGGGCTGATCCTTGCAGCTTATGTGAAGCCTGCGCATCACGAACGGCCTATGTAAAAAATCGCACGCGCTGGCTTTATCTTCCTCTTCAAACTCAATCAGCCAGTATACTGAAGAAGGGTGGTTGAAGATCAACAATCCTTTCTCCATCATTCTTGGAAGCCATATATCAAAAAAGTTTTTGTTCTTAATCGCTAAGCTGTCCTCTAAGGGGATTGTTTCTTGTCCTGTTCGGTAAAAGTAATAGGCATAATCACCAATGAAGGTAGCTTCTCGTAAGGCACTCATGAAGAGCTTCTCCATTTCTCGAGTTCCCTCTGAAAACCAACTATGACAGCCGTGAGGGCAATAGAAGCTTGACTCTTTTGATTCTAAAGAAAACGCTTCAAAGCGAAAAAAGAGTAAGGAAGCTAAGATGATAAGGCGAGCCATATATACCCCTAAATTGGACTAAGAGAAAGAAAAATTTTAACTTACTTAAAATTTTCCAGTCTACTTAATTTTTACACTCACCGATGAGGGTTTGGTGGTTGTAGCTGTGGATTTGAACGTTTTGCAGCGTGCCGATGAGGGACTCGTCGCCGGGGAAGATCACCTTCTTCCAGCAGCGGGTCCGCCCTTTTAGCTGTCCATCTCTATTACGCCGCTCAACAAGAACTTCTAATTCTTGATTGAGAAGGGATTGGCGCTCTTCTGCGGTGATCGACTCATGAAGGGTCATGAGACGTTGGAGGCGGTCATCCTTCACCTCTTGAGGAATGTCATCCTTCCACCGCATAGCAGGAGTCCCTTTTCGAGGGCTGTAGGTATAGAGGAAGGCAACCGAGTAACGGATCTGTCTAAAAGCCTCAAGTGTTTCTTCAAACTCCTCTTCGGTTTCAGTCGGGAAGCCGACGATGATGTCGGTGCCAATAGAAACATTGGGGACAATCTCTTTAAGGAGAGCCACCTTTTCAAAGTATTGCTCTTTAGTGTAGATCCGGTGCATCTTTTTAAGGATCCGGCTGGATCCGGCTTGGATGGGGAAATGGACAAATTCGCAAAGAGAAGGGAGGTCGCGGATCGCTTCCATGAGCTCGCGGGTGATATCGATCGGGTGGCTTGTCATAAAGCGGATCCGCTCGATTCCATCAACCTTATCGAGGCGGTATAGGAGGTCGTGGAAAAGCTCTTGCCATTCGGGCTGATCTTTTCCGTAGCTATTTACATTTTGGCCGAGTAGGGTGATCTCTTTATAGCCTTGGTCAGCGAGGAGGCGGACCTCCTTTTCAATATCTTCAGGGGGGCGGGAGACCTCTTGTCCGCGCGTATAGGGAACGACGCAGTAGGTGCAGTACTTATCGCAGCCCCGGATGATAGAGACGTGGGCCTTATATTTGTCGTCCCGTTTGGCCACAAGGTAGTCGAGGTTTTCTTCAAATTGGTCATCGGTTTTGATTTGGGGGCGGCCGGTGTCGATCACATTATCGAGGATCATCCCTAGGTCGGTGATGTTATTGGTTCCGATGACGAAGTCAACATTGGGGAGTTTTCGGAAGAGGCTCTCTTTTTTGGCCATTGCCATACAACCGGTCACTCCGATCATCTGCTTTTTTTTGGAGCGGCCGAGCTGCCCAATCTTCCCCATTACCTTCCGTTCGGCAAGATCGCGTATTGAGCAGGTGTTAAAAACAAGGAGATCGCCCTCTTTTTCATCGTAGACCCGCTTGAGCCCCCGCTTTAGGAGTTGCCCCACCATGATCTCTGAGTCGAGCTCGTTCATCTGGCACCCATAGGTGCGAATAAAGAATGTCTTCGGTTTTTCCATGCCGAGTCATTCTACTTTATTTCTTTTGAGAAGTCAATGAGTCGTTGAGCATCTTTTGCTCTTGCTCTGGCAACCGTTCTATAAGGGTGTTTCGGTCTTCTTCTGGCAACGGCTCTTGAAACTTCCGTAAAACCATGTTTGGGAGTTCCTTTAGATCTTCTTTTGGCAGACCATTTAGAATCTTTTGTGGGAATTGGATGATACTTTTTAGAGTCTCATCTGACACCCAATGCATCCACTGAATGGCGCCATAACGGAAGAGGTGCAAGAGGGCCGCTTCTCCGACCGCCCTCTTTAGGGTGGTTAAAGCAACTTCTTTAAGGGGTGCTTGAACAGCTTTAAGGTCTTTGTATTTGGTCCGTTTGAATAGGGCTTGAGTTGTGGCTGTTGCTAGTGCTCTGTCAACCCTAAGAATTAGGATATCTTGATTCATCTTTTCCCGGTTGGCTTCATGTTCGATCTCAGAAACTTATGAAAGTTTAGATTCGATCTCCACACTTTGCCAGCCAAAAAAATCGGCATGGTTCAAAATAGGGTAACAATTTTGGTCTTATGAAAGATGCGTCGGGGGCAAGCCCCCTGCTGCCCCCTTGAGCTTCAATCTGGCAAGCCAAATCGACCCTCCTCGGGGGGCCGTGCAAAGCACTGTTCCACCCCTCGTGCGGGGCGATTTTGCAGAGCCATTTTGAAGCCGCGGACAGCTCACCGCATGGCTTTTCTTCGCCTTCGGCTCCGAAGCCATGTCAGTTCGCTGGAAAGGTTCTTTCCTAGAAAACCTTGCACATCTTTCACCAAGGAACAAGCCTCTTTTTTTCCAGGTTTTTAGCCACTTACCATATTCGCTTTGCTCGACTTTCAGCTTAACAAAAAAAATCCACTGAACCGACACAGCTTCGGAGCCGAAGGCGAAGAAAAGCTACGTCGTGAAGTGTCCACATTTCGTGAAGTGTTACCTCAGCATGCTGTATTTTGAACCATGCCGAAAATCGAAAAAAAAGAGACCGACTTTTTTGGAAAAGTTAAGTGTTCAAAAAAGCAACCTTTTTTAAGAATTCTTCTTTCCAGAAATAGTGGTCAAGAAGGCCTGTCGTATCCCATCCAAGAATGTCATAAGCGACGTAGAGAGCCTCGACGGAGGCGAGTCCGCGGGTCGGGTCGACGCAGTCGGTCTGTTTACGGGGATAGGCGGTTCGGACATCGGAGGGTAGGTTCCGGCGGATCCACTTCTCTTTATGGGGCAGCTGCCGCTCCATCACCGCTGCATATTTCCAGGTCCCATCAATTAAAAAGAGGCCGTGGTCCTTATCAGCAGGGGAGAGAGGAGGGGCATCAAGGGTTAAGAGGATGGTATTGGGGAGAAAGGGGATCGGGTCGGTTGGATAGGTAAGAAAGTGCATCTCTTCTCGGCTTTCTAGTCCGGCAAGACTACACTTTTTGAGGTTTTCTTTCCGGTGGCGGAGAATCGTTACTTCCATGAGGTCACCTTGAGGATCTCTTTTGGAATCTCAAAGAGGAAACGGGAGGGGTTGCAGCTGACGAGCTTTCCATGTTGGGTCCGCTTCCGCGCCATGCTTAGGCAGAGGGTTTCCATCGCTCGGGTGATGGCGACGTAGAGAAGACGCCGCTCCTCTTCGATCCCTTCCTTGGTCTGGCTTTTCGCATGGGGGATGAGCTGGTCTTCAAGACCAACGAGGAAGACGGCGGGAAATTCAAGTCCCTTCGCGCTATGAAAGGTCATCAGGTTGAGCTTGTCTTCGCCAAAACGGTCCTTTTTATCGATCGTTTTTTTATTGAGCATGGAGCTAGAGAGAAAATCGTGAAGGGTGGGATCTTCCTCTTTTTCGTAGGTTTGAAGGGCGGAAATACACGCTTGGACATTTTCCCACTTGAACTCTCGTCCCTTATCACTTTTGACTTCGTTAAAGATCGCATTTTTATAGTCAATTTTTTCCACAAGCCATTTAAGTGCCTCGGAAAGGGAGGCACTTTGAAACTTTTCGGTCATCCCTTGGTAGAGGATCATGAAGTTTTTGATCCCTTGGGTGCCCCGCGAGGTGAGCTCTAGCTCGGGGTAAGCATCTGCTGCAATTTTTTCCATCACCGCCATGAGGGGAAGGCGCTTTTGTCGGTTA
Source organism: Candidatus Neptunochlamydia vexilliferae (assembly GCF_015356785.1). Lineage (NCBI taxonomy): Bacteria > Pseudomonadati > Chlamydiota > Chlamydiia > Parachlamydiales > Simkaniaceae > Candidatus Neptunichlamydia > Candidatus Neptunichlamydia vexilliferae. The sequence continues at coordinate 63,031 of NZ_JAAEJV010000001.1, forward strand.
AACTGGGTGATGGTATCGAGCGTTTTATCGGAGATGCCGCGACGGGGGTAGTTGACGATTCTAAGGAGGGCCTCTTGATCTTTAGGGTTGGAGGTAATCCGCAGGTAGGCCATCAGATCCTTGACTTCGGCGCGCTCAAAAAAACCGAGTCCGCCAAAAACTTGGTAGGGGATTCCGCGGACCCACTGCTCCCCTTTTCTCCAGACCGTTTGCATCAGGGAAAGTTCAAATGAACGGGCAATGTTATTGGAGCGGTAGAGGATCGCCATCTCTTTCCACCTGTAATTCTTTTCCTCTTTGAGCTGGAGCATCCGCTTGATCACCGCCTCCACCTCATCTTGTTCGGTTGGGGCATTGAAGATCTCAAGGGTCTCTCCCTCTCCCGCATTGGCCTCAAGCACTTTGTCATGGCGGTGGACATTGTTGCGGATCACCGCATTGGCCGCTTTTAAGATGTGGGAGGTGGAGCGGTAGTTTTGCTCGAGCTTCACCGTCACATCGGCAGGGAAATTGAGGATGTGCTCCACTTCAGCGCCACGCCAAGCATAGATCGACTGGTCATCATCACCGACAACGCAGAGGTTCCCATGCTTTTCAGAAAGGAGAGAGGCAAGACGGTACTGGATCGGGTTGGTATCTTGATACTCATCGATCATAATGTAGCGGAAGCGGTCTTGATATTTTTCTAAGACCTCAGGAAAGGTTTCAAAAAGTTCGACCGTTAAGGTCAAGAGGCTATCAAAATCGAGGGCATTATAAGCCCGCATAGCGGTCCGAAGCCCCTCATAGACCTCTTTCACAAATGGCTCTTTTTCTGAAGGGGTCATCCCCTTCCCTTTTAGATAAGAAATGGAGGTGATGATCGGTTCAAGAGCGAGCTCCTCCTCTCCCTCATAGAGCTCTTCGGCCACCTGCATGATGAGACGACGCATATCTTTTTCGTCGTAGAGGGTAAACTTTTGGGTGAAGCCAAGGCGGTGGATCTCTTTGCGGAGAATCCGCATACAAAAACTGTGGAAGGTTGAAAGGGTCACAGCGGAGGCTTCTTCTTTAGAGACCATATGGGCAACCCGCTCCCGCATCTCTTCGGCAGCTTTATTGGTAAAGGTGAGCCCTAAAATGGCTGTGGGGGAAATTTTTTTGCCTTGGATGAGATGGGCAATACGGTGGACAAGGACTCGGGTTTTCCCACTTCCTGCCCCAGCAAGGATCAGGACCTTCCCTTCAGTGGTTGTTGCCGCTTTTTGTTGGTTTTTGTTGAGCTTTGCCACAGTGCTTGATGACCTGTTTCAGTTCAGATTCAATGTCTTTAGAGGTAAGCTCCCGGTATCCCTCTCGAGGGTGGATGTTAAGGACCAGCCCTGGGGGAAGAATGGGGTAGAGCTTCCGGTAAGCCTCACGGACGATCCGTTTAAAACGGTTCCGGTCGTGGGCCTTGCCCCATTTTCTCGCGATGGTAATTCCCAATTTTGAGGGGGTCTTTTCCTTGATTAGGGCAAAGGCAAGGAGCCGGCTTCCCACATGCTTTTTCCCCTCTTCGTAGATAGCACGGAACTCGCGCCGCGATACGATCCTCTGGAGGCGGGAAAATTTAAGCAGCAAGGCGCTTCCGCCCCTTACTACGCTTCCGATTGATGAGATTTCTCCCACTGACGGTCTTCATACGGGCACGAAAACCGTGGGTTTTCTTTCGTCTTCTTTTGCTAGGCTGATAGGTTCTTTTCATAACTCTGGTAACTCTTATGTTGAAATATAAAGACCATTTTACTTCAGTCAGAATAAATCTTCAACCATAAAAAAAATTTATGAACTCGCCCTCTTGTCAAGAATTCCCCTAATCTATATACTCGGCTTATTGATAAATTTTAGGATTTGATAATGAAAGTACGAGCATCTGTAAAAGCAGACCCCAGCAAAGGGGACAAAGTGGTAAGACGGCGAGGCCGCCTCTACGTCATTAATAAGAGAAACCCCAATCGCAAGCAGCGACAAAAAGGACCAGCAAGGAAGAAGTAATGGCTAGAAAAGCAATGATCGAAAAAGAAAAGAAGCGCAACCACATGGTTCGTGTGAAGTGGGAAAAAAGAGAAGAGCTCAAAAAGATTGTGCGTAGCTTGACCGTGACCGAAGAGGAGCGGATGGCCGCCCAAGAAAAACTCAATTCCCTTCCTAAAAATTCTTCAAAAATTCGCCTTCGGAACCGGTGCCGTTTCACCGGCCGCCAAAGAGGCTACCTCCGAAAGTTTGGCCTTTCTCGTCTCTGTTTCAGAGAAATGGCAAGTGCCGGGCTGATTCCCGGAGTCACCAAGGCTTCTTGGTAAGAAAAAAGCCCCGACTGGGGCTTTTTTTATGTCTGAAGGAGATTCGGCAGCTCCTCTAATCTTTTCCAGTTTTCCATTTCCTCATTCCAGACATAGGTCGCTGCGGTGATCAGATCATCATCCCAAGCCTTTTGCAGGGCATAAAAACTCATCGGCCCATACCGCTTATCCTCACCATCAAGGTAATACCATAATTTTTGTGACTGAAGAGGAGGAGCAACCACTTGAGGGGGTGGAGCTTTCTCGACCACTTTTGAGGGAAGAAGGTATAGAATCACAACGGCAATAAAGCCAAGAGCCACCCCTAGAAAAAACCAGGTCGTGGGAGTACGCCCCCGTTTTAGGGCTATCCGGTAACAGATCCATCCAAAAAGAAGCCAGGAAGCCAAGTAAATCATGGTCCCCATCATACCTTAGTCGACAGATAAAAAAAAAGTTGAAAAAAAATGTTGCACCAGGTTTAATGTTTTTTTCGAATTAACGCAAAGGGGCCTGTATGGCATCATCATCAAATATGAACGGTCAGAAACAAACGCTTTCTGAATGTGATTTAACAGGCTATGAGCTTCAGTTTCCTGCTCAAGTTGTTCATAAGGAAAAAAATTCAGTCTGTGAGAAAAACAACATAAAGCATGAATTTTTAATTGGGTACATTGTGAACAAAGTTCTTGATAAAGAGGCAAAGATTGTTTGCCCAATGTGCCAGGAGGAAATATCAGCTATTACTTTGAAGGTTGATGATATAAATAAACCATATAAAGAAGAGCAGTACAAAAATATTAATAAGGTGGAACGTTACATTCAGCCTATTCGGAAAGAGTTCATTCGCAGAGAATACAATAAAGATGGCAAACTGATTAAAAACCGTGATGATAAAACCCCTCTGACTATTGACGATATTCGAGATATTGTTCTAAGGGTGCAACAACCAGCCAATCAGCAAGAGGGTGATTGTTGTTTGCAAGGTCTGCTCAACTTAGGAGGGTGTACCCTTGTTGTTGGACTATGTGTTGCATCATGGCAAATCTGTAAATATGTTCTTGGAATAGATGATGACCAAGAGGACCGAAAAACACCCCCGCCGAGTCCGATTAATAGAAACCGGGCCGTAAGTCGGTTCGTGTAGGTTCTTCTTTCGGAATTTAATCGAACGATGTAGACTGAGATAAATAGAGATTCAATATTAGGATAGGTTCATAATGCATGATCAGTTTAAGGAGCTCGACACCAAGGAGCTCAAATTTGCCGACACCGTCTTTGCGCGCGATATCGAAAGTCGCGTTTTTCAATCGATTGTCATTAAATGTTTAGCCGAGGTCGAGGGAGTCGCCCTCCTCGAGGGAACCCTCCTTGACAACCTTCTTGGCCGTGAAGGGAACGAGCGGATCAAGGGGATCCACGTCGAGCAAGACTCTAAGAACCACTCGGTGAGCATCAAGGTCGAGGTTAATATTGCCCATGGGATCTCCATCCCTGAAAAGGCAAAGGAAATTCAAAGCAAGATCGCCGAAGAGGTCTGCAACTTAACGGGACTCCATGTTGCGTGCGTCCACGTTGTTTTCAAGGCGCTTATTTCTGATGAACCGATCGAAGATATTATGGAAGAAGAGCTCGAAAAGGAAGAAGAAGAGTTCTCCCCCGAGAATTTATGAACCTATCCGAAAACTATAGCGCCCTTTCTTTGCACTCCTTCTGCATCTTTTTAGAAGCTGATCTTTTGCCCTTGTCTCTTGGACAATGTGCTCAAGTCAGCTTCCAAAAATCTACTAGAAATCAGGTGAAAATCAAGAACACTCTAGCTTACGGATAGGTTCAATGAAGACCAAAGACCTCCTTTTCTCAGCGGTCCACTTCTTTGTCACCTGCTTCATTATTGGAGTAGGGGTCTTGTTTTTAACCCTTCCCTATGCCGCTCATCTCCGTGTAGCACTGGTTAACTTTCTCCTCGAGCCTGGAGAGGCTTGCCGCCTCATCGGCGCTTCGATTTTAGGGTTTGGCTCCCTCCTCTTTATTGCCATTTTTCGTCTGAATCGTCGCAATTTTTTAGCGCTCGATTCTGCTGATATCGACAAAGGGGTGATTCAGGAGGTTGCCCTGGACCACTTTCAGCAGAAATTTCCCGATGAGGAGTGGAGTTTTGATGTGGCGGTCCATCCTAAAGGGAGGCTTGAGATCTTCACTTCAGGAATGGGACAGCTTGAAGAAGAGGAGTTTGAGGGGGAATGGAAAACCTTTTTAGGAGAGCGGCTTCACTACTTCAAACCGTTTACTTTGACATTTGTTGAAACTTAATACCTGGGAGCAAATTGCAAAATTACTGATGATCGCTTTTCGGTTCTTTTCACAAATTTTGCCGTTTGATGCAAACACCCTACCCTAAAGGGTATGTGAGTTTTCATCAAACGGCAAAATTTGCAAAAATCTTCCAAAAATCGGCATGGTTCAAAATAGGGTAACAATTTTGGTCTTATGAAAGATGCGTCGGGGGCAAGCCCCCTGCTGCCCCCTTGATCTTCAATCTGGCAAGCCAAATCGACCCTCCTCGGGGGGCCGTGCAAAGCACTGTTCCACCCCTCGTGCGGGGCGATTTTGCAGAGCCATTTTGAAGCCGCGGACAGCTCACCGCATGGCTTTTCTTCGCCTTCGGCTCCGAAGCCATGTCAGTTCGCTGGAAAGGTTCTTTCCTAGAAAACCTTGCACATCTTTCACCAAGGAACAAGCCTCTTTTTTTCCAGGTTTTTAGCCACTTACCATATTCGCTTTGCTCGACTTTCAGCTTAACAAAAAAAATCCACTGAACCGACACAGCTTCGGAGCCGAAGGCGAAGAAAAGCTACGTCGTGAAGTGTTACCTCAGCATGCTGTATTTTGAACCATGCCCAAAAATCGATTAATCAGTAATTTTGCAATTGGCTCCTGGGAAAGCAAGCTAGAGATGCTCGAAGGGCTTTTCGATTTTTTCTCTGGCTTTGGTAGACAAAAACCCCACATACTTGCCTTAAAGTAGGGGGGGGGGTTGTCTATCCAAGCCAGGGGAAAAAGAAAAAGCCAGGCGATCAGCTATAGCTTACTTTTCCAGGTAAAAATGGTTTCGATGTCTTTCTTTGTGAGGCCGGGCGCCCGTTCGAGTGCTTCACGGCTCGCTTTTTTAATCTGCTTCACACTTCCAAAATGTTTCAGGAGAAGGGAACGCTTCTTGGGGCCGATCCCAGGAAGGGTATCGAGCTCGGTCTGGATGATCCGCTTGGTCCGCCGCTTCCGGTGGTGGGTAATGGCAACGCGGTGGGCCTCATCCCGAATTTGCTGGAGGATAAAGAGGGTTGACGAACGGGGAGAGAGGAAAATCGGATCTTTTTTATGGGGGACGAAAATTTTTTCGAAGTTAAGCCCCTTGTCATGCCGCCCCTCCTCTTTGGCAAGGGAGATCACATCGACATTGGCAATTTCCAACTCTTTAAAGACGTCGAGAGCAACATTGAGCTGCCCTTTTCCTCCATCGATAAGGGCGAGGTCGGGAAGTTCATCCTTTTCTTTGGCTTTGGTGTAGTGGCGGGTAAGGACTTCACGTAGCGCCCCATAGTCATCCCCCGTGTCGATCTGCTTGATATTGAAAAGGCGGGTCCGTTCTTTATCCCGCTTCCCATCTGTAAAGCCGACCATGCAGGCGACGAGATCGGTTCCTGAAATATTGGAGGTGTCAAAGCATTCGATCCGGACGGGGCACCGATCGAGGCCACACGTTTCTTGCAAGTCAAGTAGCAGTTCTTCTTTAGAAAGCTCTTCGGTAAAGAGAGCCTTGGCATTTTTCTTAGCGAGCTCGAGGAGGTGGACCTTTTCCCCTTTTTTCGGGTGGACCAAAGAGAGTTCTAAAATTTCTTCAAGAAGGGACTCTTTTTTCAGGGTGATCGGGAGAAGAATCTCTGGGGGTCGCTTGTCTTGGTTTTGGTAGTGCTGTAATAGGAAACTTTCCCAAATTTCCTCATCGGTGGAGGCAAGCTCGATAAATTTAAAGTGGTCGGCGCCTGTGAGCCGTCCTTCGCGGAACATGAGCTGGGCGATGATGTGATGTTTCCCTTCGTGGTAGAGGGCAAAGATGTCGCAGTCCTTCCCTTTTGCTCGAATGATGGCTTGGCGACTCTTTGTCACATGTTCGATCTGCCCGATCGTTTTATGGAGAGAGCCTGCCCGCTCAAATTCGAGATTTTCGGAGGCGGTTTCCATCTCTTTTTTTAGATCGCGGAGGATCGCCTTGTCATGCCCTTTAAGGAATTCGATTGCCCGCTTCACCTCTGTTTCATAGACTTCATGGGTACACTTGTCGACGCAAGGGGCGAGGCACCGCTTGATCCCATAGAGGAGGCAGGGGCGGCTCCTTGAGGTAAGCTCCCGGTCAGAGCACTGACGGAGCTTGAAGACCCGGTTCATCAGATCGAGCGTTTGCCGAGCGGCAAAAGCGCTCGTATAGGGACCAAAGTGGAGCCCCTTCCCAGGAGGTTTCCCTCGGTAGCGGGCAATCCGGATTATGGGCCACCGGTGCTTATGATTAATCGTCAGGCTGATGAAGGTTTTGTCATCTTTGAGGAGGACGTTGTACTTCGGCTGATGCTTTTTGATAAGGGTGTTTTCTAAAAGGAGAGCCTCTTTTTCGGAGAAGGTGACAATGGTGTCGATCTCTTCCACCTGTGAGGTGAGGAAGGGGACCATCATCCGCCCATCCCTTCCCGGAACAAAGTATTGCTTGACCCGCTTCCGGAGCTCTTTGGCTTTCCCGATATAGAGGATCTCTCCCCGCTTGTTTTTCATCAGGTAAACACCTGGTTCCTTGGGAAGCTTATCGAGATCGATCATAAAAACTTACTTTTCCACTCTTCGAGTTTTTGAAGGGCGCGCATCGGGGTTGTCTCGTTGAGGTTGAGTTTTTCGAGTTCGCTCTTCAGTTCCTCTTCATCAATAGAAGGGGGCGGAGTGAAAAAGGAGAGTTGCTCTTGCTGTTTTGGAGTGTCACCGGTGGTTTCTAACTTATGAAGCTCAGTACACGACAATTTTTGGGGTCGATGGACAGCTGCGGCTTTACCAGGTTTCCTTTCTTCCTCACCCATAGCGCTTTGGCTATGGGATTCGTCATTCAAGAAAACCTGTTTTTGCCTCGCTTGCTCATCGCCTTCCAAAAGTTGTTGTGTACTGAGCTTGTGAAGGACATCGTGCGCCCTTTTAAGGACCGAAGGGGGAAGCCCTGCAAGGCGTGCCACATGGATTCCATAACTTTTGTCGGTGCTTCCCGCCACGATTTTTCGTAGGAAAACGATCCGGTCAGCCGCCTCTTGGACCGCCACATGGACATTTTGGACACCCGGGTGATCCTCTTCCATTTCGGTCAGCTCCCAGTAGTGGGTGGCAAAGAGGGTTTTACATCCCATTTTTAGGAGGTATTCGGCAACAGCCCAGGCGATCGAGATCCCATCAAAGGTGCTCGTGCCTCTTCCAATCTCATCCAAAATCACAAGGGAGTGGGAGGTCGCATTGTTTAAGATATTGGCCGTCTCGGTCATCTCTAACATGAAGGTCGACTGGCCACGGGAAAGGTCATCGCTCGCTCCAATCCGACTAAAGACTTTATCGACGAGGCCGACGTGGGCCTTTTGGGCTGGGACAAAGGAACCGATCTGCGCCATGATAGTGATGAGGGCCACCTGCCGGATATAGGTCGACTTTCCTGCCATGTTGGGGCCGGTAATTAAGACGAGACGGGCCTCTTCATCGAGCTGGGTGTCATTGGGGATAAATGCATCGCCTAAAAGGGAGGCTTCGATTACCGGATGGCGTCCCACTTCGATCGAAAGGGTATCGCTCTCATCTAAAATCGGACGGGTGTACTGGTTTTTTACCGCAACCGTTGCCAGGGAAAGGAGACAGTCAAGCGCCGCGATGCTCCGCGCCAAAAGGGTGATCGTATCGCTATGGGTAGCGATCTCTTTGCGGAGCTCGTGGTAAAGGCGACTTTCAAGGGCTTGGATTTTTTCTTCAGCGGAGAAGATTTTTTCCTCATAGGCTTTGAGTTCGGGGGAGATAAACCGCTCGTTATTGACGAGGGTTTGCCGCCGCTGGAAGGAGTCGGGCATTTTATCCGCTTGCCCCCGGCTCACCTCGATGCAGTAGCCAAACGCTTTGCTAAAGATGATCTTGAGTGTCCGAATCCCGGTCTGCTCTTTCAGCTCACTTTGGTACTGAGCGATCCACGATTTGCTATCGGTTTTCAGAGTGCAAAGTTCATCGAGCTCTTCATTCACTCCAAACCGGATCACCTTCCCTTCGCCCAGCTTAACGGGAGGCTCTTCCACAAGGGTTTCCTCGATCCTTTTTGCAATCGCTTCGGTGGGGGGAAAGACCATGTTTTCAAAGAGGGGCGCTTTAAAACTTGCGACGCTTTTACGAATGGCCGGAACCGCATCCAAAGAGGTTTTTAGCGTTGTCAGGTCGCGGGGCGTTCCCGTTCCGGTCGAGATCCGGGTCATCAGCCGCTCTAAATCGCGGATGGGGCGGAGCTTTTCCGCAAGGGGAAGGTACCCTTGAAGCTCCTCAACCGCCTCTTGCCGTTTGACGATCCGATCGAGAGAAAGAAGGGGGTGGGTGAGCCATGACTTAAAGAGACGGGCTCCCATCGGGGTGCGGGTGTGATTGAGCAGCTTCAGGAGTGTGCAGTTTTTTCCTCCCTTATGAAGGGGCTCGGTCAACTCTAAGTTCCGCTGCGTCGCTTTGTCGATTGCCATGTAAGAAGAGAGCTCATCGCGGGCAATTTTTTTCACATGGCTGGTGGATAAATTGAGGTCCTCTTCGATGTAGGACAAGAGGGCGCCCGCAGCGGTGACACTGGCCGTCATCCCCTGAAGGCCAAACCCATCGAGGGAGTGGACTTTGAGGTGGCCGGTGAGAAAATTAAAAGCGTTTTGCGGGTTGAACCGCCAGTTCTCTTTTTTGGTGATCCGGACCCCCTCCAAAAGGGGCTTTAACGTCTGATAATCCCGCTCGGAAAGGAGCACCTCGGAAGGGCGGCGACGGAAAAACTCATCCTGGAGCTCTTTCAAATCGGTTGCTTCCGAGACGCGGAGCTCTCCCGTTGAAAGATCCAAAAGAGCCAGCGCATAATTCTTATTGAGGATTGTAATCGAAGCGAAAAAGTTGTTGTCGTTTTCGGGGATCGAGTTCAGTAACGTTCCTGGAGAGACGACCCGTACAATCTCCCGCTTCACGAGCCCCTTGGCAAGTTTCGCATCCTCCACCTGTTCGGCAATGGCAACTAGGTACCCCTTTTCAACGAGCTTTTCTATATACCCTTCGGCAGCGTGAGCGGGCACCCCACTCATCGGGATCCCTTGCCGCTGCGTCAAGGTCACATCGACCCCTTCTGAGAGAAGAGTGGCATCGTCATAAAAAGCCTCATAAAAGTCGCCCAGTCGAAAGAGCAAAATAGCCTCTTTGGCTTTCTGTTTGCAGGCATACCATTGGGCCATCATCGGAGAGAGTTTTTCTACACAAAGGTTCATTTTTTAATCCTTTTTAGGAGCTTTTTTAAAAGGCCTTCTTCTTTTTCTCCATTGATGAGATCAAGGGCCTCTTTAGCCTCTTCGATTCCCTTAGCGATTTGGAGGATTACCCCATCGCACCACCGCTGCGATTCGACAATGTCATTTTGGAGTTCTTCGAGGCGCTTTAAAATTTCTTGGGGCGATTTAGAGATGTTTTCGATGGGGGAGGGGGAAGTTGCATGGAGCTGCGACTTATAGTTTTCAATCATTTGCCGGAGCTCGAAAACATCGATGAGTAGGGGGAGAAAGGTCTTTTTAAACTCTTCGCGAAGTCCTTTCGTGGCGCTCGAGGGAATAATTTTCTTAGGTTCCCGTTCTTCTTTGACCGAAGCAGGAGAAATCGTTCCCGACAGGGGAGAGGCGTCGAGCTTCCGGTAGACCTTTTTTTTAAAACTTGTTTTATCCATGACTACCAAGATAGAGCATCGCAGAAAAAATGTCGATCGTATAGACTAAAAAGAATGGGTGTTTACGCAAAGAAAAGTCTCGAGCTCTTAAGGGAGAAGATCGACCTTGTCGAGGTGATCTCTTCTCATGTGAACCTAAAGGCTGCAGGAAGTAGCTATAAAGGGCTTTGCCCCTTCCATGATGAGAAGACTCCCTCCTTTGTGATTCACCGGGGAGATTCTCACTACCATTGCTTTGGATGTGGTGCCCATGGCGATGCGATTGCTTTTTTGATGGGCTACATGAAGATGACCTTTGTCGAGGCGGTCGAAACGTTGGCAGAGCGGTTTCAGATTCCGCTTGAAGAGGTCGAGTATGACAGGCGGCAGACGGGACCAAGCAAAAAAGAGCTGAAAGAACCCCTTCAAAAAGCAGCCGATTTTTATCACACCTACCTTCTTCATACCGACGAGGGACACCGGGCCCTCAAATACCTTTATGATCGGGGGCTTGACCTCGATTTTATCCGCCTCTTTAAGGTGGGGTTTGCTCCACGAAGTGGTGCTGTCTTCGGAAAGTTTATGCAAAAGTATCGGTATACGGCTCAGCTTCTAGAAACTGCCGGTCTCATCAAAACTCTCTCCGATGGAAAGAAAAAGGTCTTTTTTTCGAACCGGATCACCTTCCCGATTTTGGATGTTTCGGGGGGCGTGATCGGCTTTTCGGCCCGGAAGACGAGTGAAGAGACTTTTGGCCCCAAGTATGTCAACACTCCCGAGACCCCCCTCTTTAAAAAGTCCCACACCCTCTATGGATTGAGCTTTTCGCGGCGGCAGATCGCCAAGGAAAAGCGGGCCATTGTTGTGGAGGGGCAGATCGATGCCCTCCGCCTCATCCAATCGGGTTTTAACATCACCGTTGCAGGACAGGGAACCGCCTTTACCGAAGAACATGTGAAAGAGCTTCTCAAGCTGGGGATTACCCGGGTCTATTTGGCTTTGGATGGGGATGAAGCGGGACAAACCGCTGCCTCAAAGATTGGAAACGTCTTTCAAAAAGAGGGGGTGGAGGTCTATGTTGTCCCAACGCCTCCAGGGATGGATCCCGATACGATTTTAAAAGAGCAAGGGCCCCCCGCCTTTACCGAGCTTTTGGAAAAGGCAGAGGATTATCTCTCCTTTTTGGTGGGCTATTTTTCGAAAGAGAGCGACCTCTCTTCTCCTTCGGGAAAAAGTCACCTGATTCAGACGATTGCTGAGCGGATTCGGAGCTGGGATCATCCCCTCATGGTCCACGAATCACTCAGAAAGCTGGCGCAACTCACCCAAGTCCCTGAAAAACTGGTGGGTGTGGGACAAGAAGAGGTCCGCCGCACGACCTACATCAAGCGGGAGGGAAAACTTTCCGAAGTGGCGATCAACCCCGATCGGGTCCTTCAAACAGACCTCCTTCGCTGGCTTTACCTTTTGGGCGATGCGGAGCCTTCTCTTCTTGAGATTATTAAAGAAAACCTCCGTCCCGAACACTTTAGCGTCACCTTATGCCGCCGCCTCTTTTCCCTATACATGGAGAACCTCGAGGCTCAAAAACCAGCCGATCTTTTGTCGCTTGCCAATAACTTAGAAAATCCCGAAGAACAAATCCTTTTTTCCGAGCTGATCCAGAAAAAAGTGAATACCGAAAGAGCGGAAGAGGGGGTGATCGAAACGGTGACCAAGATGCTCCAACATCATTGGATGGAGGAGCGGGAAAAGATCAAGATCAAAATCCAAAGTGGGCAATGTTCCCAGGAGGAAGTTTTGGAGCTTGCCAAGGCCTTTGATGCTTTAAGGGCTCCTCCTTCTGTAATTAGAGGTTCTGAATCTTCCCAAAGTCAAGAAGTAAAGAGAAGTGAGAGAAGACCTCCTGAAGCAGCGCGATCCGGTTAGAGCGGACGTGTGGATCATCGGCCAAAATTTTCACCTCATCGAAGAGCTTGGCCAGGGGAGAGCGGAGCTTAGCCAGCTCCCTAAAGGCTCCCTCATAGCTCTGATCCCTGAGGAGATCTTTGAGAGGCCCTTCTAAGGAGGTGAGTGACTTATAAAGGGACTTTTCAGCTCCTGCTTCGAAAAGATCGGGTTTGATCGTCTGTCTTTTCTCCGAGCCGATCTGCCCTTTTGCTCGTTTATAAACCTCAAAAAGGCCTGAAAAATGGTCACTTTTTCGGAAGGAGTGAAGCGCTTCGGTTTTTAGAAATTGATCGTAAGGATCGGTGCACCGGGTTTGAAGAGCGGCTTCAATCTCATCTTTTTTAAAGCCATATTCTTCGAAAACCCCTTTTGCGCGGGCGGTTATAAAGCCCTGCACCTCGGGATCTTTGATGAGAATTTCTAAGTCGAGGTTGAGGCGGTTTTCGACCAGGATTTTGATCAGCCCGATCGCTTGGCGACGTAGGGCGTAAGGATCGCTTGAAGAAGTGGGCTTGAGCCCCACCTTGAAGGTGCTAATGAGATTGTCGATCCGATCGGCTAAGCTAAGGACAATTCCTGCAGCGGTTCTTGGTAGGGCGCCCCGTTCGGACTTAGGGAGCCAATGCTCTTCAATCGCGAGGGCGACCTCTTTCTCCTCATTTTGATGGAGGGCATAGTACTTGCCGATCGTCCCTTGAAGGTCGGGGAACTCTTGGACGAGTTCTGATGCAAGGTCTGCTTTACAGAGTTCTGCAGCGCGGACCACTATCTTTTCGGTTCCCAGCTCAAGGGCTTGGCACAGGGTGAGGGCCAGGTGTTTAATGCGAGAGACTTTTTCAGCTACCGATCCCAGCTCTTTTTGAAAGACGATCATCTCCAGTTTTTTTGCAAAGGTGTCGAGTGAGGTTTTGAGATCTTCTTCGTAGAGGAAAACCCCATCGGAAAGACGGGCTGAAAGGACATTTTGGTTCCCTTCTTTAATGAGCTCATTCGGGGTGTTATCTGCGGTGATGACAAAGAGGGGAGCGAGCTTGTCAGAAGCATCTTTTAAGGGAAAGTACTTTTGGTGCTCCACCATCTCGGAGGTCAGGACCTCTTCGGGAGCCCTTAGGAAAGCCTCGTTGAAAGAGGCATAGGTCAATTGTGGCCACTCAGCGAGGTAAAGAACCTGTGCGAGGACTTTTTCTTTATAAAGGGCCGTTGTCTTGGTCTCTTCTTCAATGGCGGTAAGCTCTTTTTCGATCTTTTCTCTCCGCGCCTTTGTATCGACGAGGACCTTCCCTTTTTCCAACGCAGCAACATAGTCTCCAGGAGAGGCAACCTCAATGGGTTCATCGCACAGCTGCGCATGACCCCGCGAGACATTTCCAGAGACCACTTCAGCCACCTCGAAAGGAACCACCTCTTTTCCAAGAAGGGCCACCACCCACTGCAAGGGGCGGGCGTAGCTTGCCTCAATATCAGACCACCGCATCCTCTTGGGGAAAGGGAGGTCGGTAATGAGTTTGGGTAGCGCGCGGCTTAAAAGTTCGAATGTCGAGACCCCTTTCTTCTTCACCGTGACGCGGATGTAATCTCCATCCACCTCGTCCCTCTTTAGGGGGGGTAAGTTAACCGATTTAAAAAAGCCTTCTCCTTGCTTGGTGAGCACTCCTGCATCATCATAAGCGATCGAAACGGGAGGCCCTTTTCGCTCTTCTTCCACCTCTTCAGTGCCGTGGACAAGTCCCTTTACCAAAATCGCCAGGCGACGGGGAGTCCCATAGACCGACACATCACCAAACTTGAGCTCCGATTCTTTGAGAAGTTTTTCGAGGGCGTTTTTTAAGTTGCGACATCCAATTGGCACAAATGTTGCAGGGAGCTCTTCCGACCCAATCTCCAATAAAAAGTCATTCTTTTTCTTTGGATCAAAAGCGGTTGGGATGGAGAAGGTTTTTGTCTCTTTTACCCTCTCATTCTGAAGCATCGGAAAGCCCAATTTTTCGCGGGAGGCGAGATAACAGGTGGCTGCCCCTCGCGCTAATTCACGGACCCGAGCGATATAGCCCGTCCGCTCCGTAACGGAGAGGACGCCCCGCGCCTCTAACATGTTAAAAGCGTGGGAGGCCTTCATCACAAAGTCGTAAGCGGGGAGGGGAAGGTCGATTGCAATGAGCGCTTTCGCCTCTGTTTCATAATCTTCGAAGTGGCGGTGCCACATCTTGGTCGAGGCTTTATAGAAATTGTAGTGGCTCCACTCTATTTCGCTTTGGTGGTAGATATCCCCATAGGTGAGTTTTTCGTTGTATTGCATCTCGAAGAAGCTTTTCTTCTTCTGGATGATCATTGCGAGCCTTTCTAAGCCGTAGGTCAGTTCAACGCTAATCGGTTTTAGCGAAAAGCCAGCGACCGATTGGAAGTAGGTAAACTGGGTGACTTCCATCCCATCGAGCCACACTTCCCAGCCAAGACCCCATGCGCCGAGGGTGGGGGACTCCCAGTCATCATGGACAAAGCGGATATCATGCTCCTTCAGATTAAAGCCGAGCTCTTCCAAAGATTCCAAATAAAGTTTTTGGATCTCTTTCGGAGAGGGTTTCATGATCACCTGAAGCTGGTGGAAAAGTTGAGTCCGGTTGGGGTTTTCCCCAAAGCGGCCATCCTGCGGGCGGCGGGACGGTTCCACATAGACCGTATTATAGGGCTCAGGGCCTAAACAACGTAAGAAGGTGGCAGGGTTAAAGGTTCCTGCGCCGACTTCGACGTCATGTCCTTGTTGAATCAGGCATCCCTTGCGGGCCCAAAAGGATAGAAGGGTATTGATAATCTCTTGAAAAGTCATTCTATCTTTAAACAACCGTTTATGAGACAATCATGCAGAAATAGGAGATATTATGCGAGAATTTTGTGCCCTCTATGGGAAAGAGGTGAAAAACTTTTTTGCCGAAGAGGAGGAAAAGCCTTTTCGAGCGACCCAACTTTGTGACTGGGTTTATCAAAAAGGGGTTGTCGACTACGACGCCATGCTCAACCTTTCTCAAAATTTGCGCACTGTCCTTAAAAAAAAGCTTTTGCTCGGCCAGCTTACACTCCAAGGCAGCGAAGACTCTGCCGATGGAGAGACCAAAAAATTTCTTTGGAAGCTTTCCGATAACCGCCTTGTTGAGTCGGTCCTCATCTCCAGTGGGGAGCGGCGGACCGTTTGCGTCTCCTCCCAAGTGGGATGTCCCGCCCGCTGCGCCTTTTGCGCCTCAGGCAAACAAGGACTGATGCGGAACCTCACCGCAGGGGAGATCGTCGAGCAGGTCGTTCAGATCAACCACCACCTGTTTCAAATCGGCGAAAGGGTCAGTCACATCGTCTTTATGGGGATGGGGGAGCCCCTCGATAATTATGAAGAGGTGGTCCGCGCTCTAAAAATCCTGATCGACCCCGAACTTTTGAACTTTTCTCCTCGCAAAATTACCGTTTCGACCGTCGGTGTTGTCCCTTATATCAGGCAGCTCATTGGCGAAGGGATGAAGGTCAACCTTGCCCTCTCTCTCCATGCGCCCAACCAGCACATCCGAAAAAAAGTGGTCCCTTACGCCCGAAAATATCCCCTTGAGGATGTTTTACAAAGTGTCCGCGACTATGCCCGCTTTACCAAACGGGATCTCACTTACGAATATGTCCTCCTTGCGGGGATCAACGATCAGCCTCACCATGCCGAAGAGCTTGCCCACCTTGTTCGAAAAGACCCCTGCATCGTTAACCTCATTCCCTATAACCCCGTTCCCGGTGTTCAGCTCAAACGGCCCACTACAGAAGCAATCGAAGCCTTTCGAAGACTTCTGACTAAAGGGGGCGTCCGCAACACCTGCCGCTACACCAAAGGAAAAGACATCGCTGCCGCCTGTGGACAACTTGCATTGAAAAAATTGACATTAGGTAGCACTCCGGGTATAAGTGGACGGCATGAAAGCCGCAAGTAAAATATCGCTATTAAGAGGAACCATACCGGTGAAATTACCCCTATTCCTAACCATTGGGCGGATCTTTATCAGCCCCATCTTTTTAATTTTTTATCTCAAGTACCAACAGCTCGGGGTTTCCCTCCATGCCTTGCCCTTTATCCTTATGTTCCTCCTCACCCTTTCAGAGCTTTCTGACTTTTTCGATGGTTACCTGGCCCGCCGCTTTAACATGGTGACCGAGCTCGGAAAAATTCTCGACCCCATGGCCGATAGCATCACCCGCCTCACCATTCTCCTCACCTTTACCCAAGGGTTTATCCGACTGCCCCTTCTCCTCGTCTTCGTCTTTGTTTACCGCGACGCAATGATCAGTACCCTCAGGACCGTCTGCGCCTTCCGGGGCGTCACCCTCGCCGCCCGGACCAGCGGCAAGGTCAAAGCGGTCCTCCAAGCGATCTCGATCTTTGCGATCCTAATCCTGATGATTCCCTATTCTTGGGGGATCCTCCCGCTGATCCAGCTCCAGATGATCAGCCTCTACATTATCTCAGCCGCCGCCCTCTACACCCTCTTTGCCGGCGCTGAGTATATCTGGGCCAACCGGGACTACATCAAGCTCGCCTGGAAGAATGAGTAGCAGGGTTAATTCGATTTAAGGTGTTTGTTTTAAGTTTCTTAAGTTAGGATTTTTTATTTCTTTGCTTTTTATTCGCTTGGGCGTTAACATTCCGGTTAGATTTTAGACACAAAAATTTTAAAGAAGGAGACTCAAAAAATGTCTAGCACTATCGATCCAAATAACAGTAATGCCACAGATAATTCTGTATTAAAACCCACTGACCAAACTGTAAATGAAAAACAGGTTGCCACAACTAGTGATATTGCTGAAAAAGTAATCAACAATTCCAGTAGTGATAACGCTACACTATCAAAAAAATCTGATAATCAGACCACACCAAACGCCAACATAATCATCAGCGACAGTGACAGTGATGTTAGTTCCACTCCTTCGAGTCCAAATCGATTAGAAAGTGACGACAAAATTGATCAAAATTTGAATGCTTCTGGTGATGATGGCCAAAACTCTTCCTCATCCAGCACCAACTCTTCACCATTACGCTCTGATGTTGAAGATGATAACAGTAGCAGCGGTTTAAGCCCTACTTCTAATTCTAGTTCTTCATCCAACATTAATAATGACAACAATAACGATAAAACAAATTCCTTAAACAAAGTAAAAATTGGTGCCGTAGCGCTACTACTACTGCTTGTTGCTGGAGGAGCTTATTATAGCTACAACAGGGGGTGGTTAAACCCCATTCTACCAGACAGGTTTCAGAAACTTACAGCTGGTGGTGAATAGCCGCTTGTAGAGCCTCTTTGTAGGTCTGCAGATACTTTAAGGCTGGGGTCTTCCAACTCCAGTCTTTTTTTATGCCATTTTGGAGCATGAGTTGGTTTTTTTTAGGGTTGTTTTTATGGTTTTCAAAGGCACGGTCGATCGACCAGCGGAGGCTATCCTCGGCAGGAAACTCGAAGGTGTAGCCGTTCCGTTTTTCTTTGGGGATTTCTTCATGGTCGATATCGAAGATCGTGTCGCTGAGGCCCCCCACTTTGTGAACGATGGGGAGGGTGCCGTAGCGGAGGGCGATCATCTGAGTGAGGCCACAAGGCTCGAAGAGAGAGGGAATGAGGATAAAGTCGGCGGCGGCGTAGGTGAAGTGGGCGAGCCTTTCGTTAAAGGTAAAATGGAAGTGGACATGGGGATTATCGCGGTACTCTTCGGAGAGGGATTGGAACTGGTTTTTTAGGCAAGGATCGGGGGTCGACCCGAGGAGGATAAACTGTCCTCCTTTTTTAAGGACATATTCGATGCCGGCGAGGATCAGCTCAGGCCCTTTTTGCTGAACAAGGCGGGAAATTGAGGTGAAAAGGGGAGCCGAGTCGTAGTCCATTTTGAGCTCTTTTTGGAGCGCTTTCCGGTTGGCTTTTTTTCCTTCGGTCAGGGTTTCTAGGGTGTAGTTTTCGGCAAGGAGGGGGTCGGTCTCGGGGTTCCAGTAGGAGGTGTCGATCCCATTGAGGATCCCTTTGGTTTTTTTTTGCTTGATGACCTCTTCAAGGCCATAGCCCTCTTTTCGTTCGATCTCTTTGGCGTAGGTGGGGGAAACCGTTGTCAAAACATCAGACTCCATCAGTCCTGCTTGGAGGAGGTTTCCCTTTTTGTTTTTGATGAGGGAAGGTCTTTTTAGGGGAAGTTTGCCAGGGGGGCAGACCCCTTGGTATTTCATATTGTGGATGGTGGTAGCGATCGCCCCCACCTTGAGCCCCTTTTTCTGATAGGTCTCTCTGTAAAGGGGGGCGGCAAAGGAGGTGAGCCAGTCGTGCAAATTGAGAATATCGGGGTGCTTATTGCTTTTTAGAAGGTACTTGAGGGCCGCCTCTGGAAAGAAGGTGAACCGCTCGATATCATCCTTTTCGCCGTAGATGTTTTCTCGCTGAAAGAGGGGAGACTCGATGAGGACTAAAGGGATCGTGTCATACTCGGCAGACCAAAAAGAATCGCCAAGAGATTTGAGATTTTTGAGCTGTTTCCGATCGATCTTTTTGTAGAAGGGGAGGATCACTTCGACCTTTTGTCCCTCTTCGACAAGTGTTTTGGAAAGGCCGGCGGTGACATCTCCAAGTCCTCCCACCTTTGCGATAGGAGAAAGTTCTGTTGCTAAGTGAACGATATACATATTCCACTGCTTATCACAGATCAAGGCTTTTTAGGAAGTTTAGTCCTCTATGAATCTCAACCCCATTTGCCATTCGCTCTCGTTTGAGCTCTTTGACAGCTTGAGTAGCTGGGATGTCATACTTTTCATGAAAGTAGCGTAAGGCAGGATGGACGGTGTGGTTGGCGTACTTTGCCTCGATCATCATTTTGACCTCATCATCTTTCACTAAGGCAAAGTCAACCTCTTTCGACTCCTTTGTCCGCAGGTACCTAAGGGCATAGTCTTCTGCCTTGGTATCGATTTTGAAATGAACATGTTTAAGAAGGCACATTGCGACAAAGTTCTCAAATTTCACTCCGAGGTCTCCCTCGACAAGCCCTGTGTCAAAGAAGTAGACTTTAGGCTCTTTAAGGAGGCTCCGCGCAATGTTTCTCGAGTAGGGAGGGACGAGAAAAATGATATAGAGAGCCTCAAGGATTTGAACGTACTTCCTGACTGTATTTGGAGCGATAGCAACATCTTCAGCAATTGAGCGGTAGGATACAGGAGAACCGACCCGCCTTTGAAGAAGCTCGAAGACGAGGCGGATGGCTCGAAGGTTACGAATGCTTTCAAAGTCGAGAACATCGGCACGGAGTAAGCTGTCTGTGTACTGCTGACGCCACCTTTTGGCATCAGTGGGATTTTTAGCAAAAAAAGGTTCGGGGAATCCTCCTCGTTCTAGAAAGTGATCAAGGGTGTAGTCTACTGCGGCATGGTCGCATTCTACAGGAGAAAGAGGGAACAGACGATGGAGGAAATAACGTCCTGCAAGAGAGTCTCCAATTTCTCTGAAGATTTCTAATCGTGCACTTCCTGTAACGAGAATTTTCTGTTTAGATGGCTTGGTGTCATAAACCCCTTTTAGGTAGTTTTTCCATCCCTCCATCTGATGGATTTCATCAAAAATGAGGAGCTCTGTTTGAGGAAGCCAACTTTCCTCTAAAATGATCTTACGATCTTCTGCACGGTCATAGGTTAGATAGGCTGAAGATTTAAAAGATTTGGCGATATCCTTTGCAAGGGTTGTTTTTCCTGTCTGGCGTGGACCTGTTAGGAAAACCATTTTTTTTTGGAGATCGTTTAAAATATGTTCTTTTTGCATCCGTTTCATACCTGACTATTTTGCACGCTAATGCACAAAAGTCAAGGCTAATGTGCATTAGCGTGCAAAATAGTCAGAGCCCAAACCACTAATCAATTAACCTCAAGTATCTTACAAAAAAAGACATAAATTTATTGAAAAACAAGCATTTACCATAACCTCATTGCGAGATTCACCTAGCAAGGAGTTGGAATAAACAGAAATCTGCTTGGGAAATGCACTTCTTTCCATATAGTTAAAGATTTTCCTTTCACAAAAACCTCAATCCCTACTTGAAAAGAAATCTATGAGCGGGTAACATGGTCTCTTACTACCTATTGTTGGGGTGTAGCCAAGCGGTAAGGCAGCGGTTTTTGGTGTCGCCATGCGGAGGTTCGAATCCTCCCACCCCAAATATGGAGCCGTCGATGCGGCGGCTCCAGAACATTTGAGTGTTTTCATGGCCGAACCTTTTATGCTTTTCTCGGGAACCTCTCACCCGACACTGTCGGAAGAGATCGGAAAAAGCCTGGGTGTCAGTCTTGGAAAAACTGAAATTGAATTATTCCCTGATGGTGAGATAGGCGTTCAAATACTTGAGAATGTCCGCGGTCGGGATGTCTTCGTCGTGCAAAGCATTGCGAAACAGCCCAATCTCTATCTCATGGAGCTATTGATTCTTATCGATGCTCTAAAAAGGGCCTCTGCACGTGGAATCATTGCTGTCATCCCCTACTTTGGGTATGCGCGGCAAGATCGCAAAGATAGAGGAAGGGTGCCGATCACGGCAAAACTCGTCGCGAACCTGCTCGAAACAGCGGGGGCAACGCGGGTCATTGCCATGGATCTTCACTCGGAGCAGATCCAAGGATTTTTCGACATCCCCGTCGATCACCTTTATGCACATACTGTGTTTGCAAAAAAGGTGAAAGAGCTGGGGCTCGAAAATCTGACGGTCTGCGCCCCTGATGTGGGGAGCGCCAAGCTCGCCCGCATCCTCGCCACCGAGGTGGAGGGGGACTTTGCGATGGTTGATAAACGGCGAATAGGTGCAAGTGCTATCGAAGCAGGCGCACTCCTCGGCGATGTGCAGGGAAGGAATGTGATTCTCGTTGATGATATTTCCTCAACGGGGCAGACGCTCAAAAGAGCGGCTGAAGTGTGCAAAAAAGCAGGTGCTGCAAAGGTGTTTGCGGCGGTGACCCACCCCCTCTTCTCTGAAGAGGCTTTAAAGGGAGCGCCCATCGATCAGCTTTTTGTGACGAATACGATTCCAATGGCCCAAGAGATAGCCGGTCCTCAAGTTGAAGTCCTTTCTGTGGCTGGGATTTTTGGAAAAGCGATTGAGTGCATCGTAGAAAATGCCTCGGTAAGCTCTCTTTTCCGCTCCCGCACTTAAATTTCACTATTTGGAAAAAATGTAACAACAAATCTGGAGTGTATATGAAACTCGCAGTGTCCAAACGGGCAGGAGAAAAGAAAAGTGAGCTGACACAGCTCAGATATAAAGGGGATATTCCCGCAGCGGTCTACTCTAAGGGGAAACCATGCGATAAGATCTCCATTAATGGCGCCGAGTTTGCGGCAGTTCTTCGAGGGCTCCCTCAGGGGCACCTTCCGACAACTGTCTTCGATCTTGGTGGAAAAAAAGCAATTGTAAAAGATATTCAGTACCATCCAACGACCTATAATATCCTTCATCTTGACTTTCAGATTCTTGATGACAAGACAGAGGTCGATATCAACGTCCCTGTGGTTTGTGAGGGTGAGGCTGACTGTGCGGGAGTGAAGCTCGGTGGCTTTGTCCGGCCGATCAAAAGGCACGTTAAAGTACGCTGCTTCCCCGGAGATCTTCCCACCTCTTTTAAGGTGAATATCAAAGATCTCGCAATCGGTCAGTCAAAAAAGGTTGGCGATATCGATTTTGGTGAGGCGGTTCGCCCCTTAGCAGCAGATAAAGAAATCGTTGTAACAATTGCGAAGCGTTAATTATGAACAGATCCAGAAGTGCAAATACCCATTTTTTCCGCTGTTTCTGCATCTTTTTAAAAGCAGATTTTTCGCCCTTGTCTTTTGGACAATGTGCTCAAACCAGTTTTCAAAAATCTGCGAGAATCAGACAAAAATTAAGGGCATTATAACCTATGGATAAGTTCACGGGAGCATTGATCGTTGGCCTTGGAAACCCTGGTAAAAAGTATGAAAATACCCGGCATAACCTCGGGCAAATGGTCCTCTTTGCTTTCGCTGAAAAATATGGCCTTTCCTTTAAGAAGGAGAGCGACTTGAAAGGGGAGATTGCAAAAGGTGACGTGAAGGGGAAAAAAGTGGTTTTCCTTTTTCCCACCACCTACATGAATCTCTCTGGACAAGCGGTAAGAAAAACGATGAGTTTTTACAAGATTCCCCAGGAGAAGGTTTTGATCCTCTCCGATGATGCAGCCCTCCCTTTTGGGACCCTAAGGTACCGGGAAAAGGGGAGCGCAGGAGGGCATAATGGCCTGAAAAACATCGAAGAGTGTTTGGGAAACCAGGACTACCAACGGCTGAAGCTCGGCATTGGTGAACCTCTAGTTGGCTATCTTGAAGACTACGTTTTAGCCCCCTTTTCGAAGGAAGAGCAAGAAAAAATCCCCGAAATTGCCACCGAGTCAATCGGTTTTATTGAAGAGTGGCTATTTCAAGAAATGAAGGAACATGCATGACAAAAGAAGAGTCAAGACTCTATGAAGGGATGTACATCCTGAGCGCTCTACTTAGCGAAGATGCTTTGAAAAAAGCGCTCGAGCGCATCACAAAATCCATCGAGGAAAAAGGTGGAGAAATCCACAAGATCCATGAGATGGGACGCAAAAAACTTGCCTATGAAATCAATGGACATAAGCAAGGGCAATACTTTCTTCTCTATTTTTCGGTCGCTCCTACAGCGGTTGAAGAGATGTGGAAGGAGTACCACCTTAACGAAGACCTCATTCGGTTCATGACAATGCGAGCCGAAAAAGTTCTCGAAAAAATCGAATTTAAACCCCTTGTAGAGGCGTAAAGTATGAAAAAACGATCTGGATTTCGATTCAAAAAGAAAAAAAGTTGCCCCTTTGTTGCATCTGGGGTGAAACATATCGATTACAAAGATACCGAGACCCTTGAAAAGTTCGTCACCGAGCGAGGAAAAATTCTCCCAAGGCGAATCACAGGAGTGTCTCACCGCTACCAACTTCTCTTGAAGAAAGCGATTAAAAAAGCACGTCATGTGGCCCTATTACCCTTTGCTGCGGAGGAATAATTAATGAAACAAACGAAAAGTGGAAAAACTCAGCTCCTTCTTTTGGAAGATGTCACCAATCTTGGGAAAAAAGGAGATCTAGCGAGCGCCAAACCAGGCTTTGTCCGGAACTTTCTTCTCCCACAGAAAAAAGCGGTTATCGCTGACAAGCGGACCATCCGCATGCAAGAAAAGCTCCAAGAAGAGCGGTCTAAACAAGCCGCTGAAGATAAAAAAGAGTCTGAGACGCTTGCAGCCCGCCTTAAAGAGATGACCTTCACTACAAAAGTGAAAAACGATACTCAAGGGCACCTCTACGGATCGGTTGGCCCTGTTGAAGTGGTTAAGGTTCTTGCTGATGAGGGCATTACCATTGAGCGTAAAAATGTGGTCCTTCCGAAGCCGATTAAGATGGTTGGAATGCATGACGTTCAGCTCAAACTCAAAGAAGATGTTCCCGCCTCCTTTAAACTAACGGTGGAAGGGGAAACAGTCGTTAAAAAAGAAGAAAAACCACGCGTCGAAGTCGTCGAAGAAGGGGAAGAAGACAAAGCCCCTGAAACCGAAGAGGCGACTGAAGATCTTCCCATGCGGAGCGAGCGAGACAAAGAGATGAAAGAAGAGCTAGAAGAGCGCACAAAAGAGTGAAGCTCTTTTCGCCTGCTAAGCTCAACCTCTTTTTCCGCGTTCTAAAAAAGCGGACCGATGGCTTTCATGAGATTGCAAGTCTCATGCAAGCCATCTCTTTTGGAGATACCCTCCATTTTGAAGTATCGGACAAGGACACCTTTACCTGTACCGACCCTAGCCTTCCCACAGATGAAACAAATTTTGTACCCCGCGCACGGACCCTTTTCCGTGAAAAGACCAGCTTTATCCAGCCCATTGCGATCCACTTAGAGAAAAAGGTTCCGATCGAAGGAGGACTTGGTGGGGGAAGTAGCAACATTGCCACGACCCTTTGGGCCTTAAACCAGCTCAGTGGTCTCCACATCGATGAGGGGACCCTTTCGAGCTGGGCAGGGGAACTTTCCTCGGATGCCCCCTTCTTTTTCTCATGGGGAACAGCCAATGTAACAGGGCGAGGAGAGAAAGTTGAACCTCTCAAACCCCTTCCTCCCCAGTCGCTCTATTTAGCCAAGCCCAAGGGTGGTCTATCGACCCCCCTTGTCTATAAACACTGTTGTCCTAACGATTCCAAAGAGGGGAATGATCTTGAAGCCGCCGCCTTTGCCTTAAGGCCTGATCTGGGAGACCTTAAAAGGGAGCTTCTTGCTCTCGGTTTTGAAACGGTGACCATGACCGGAAGTGGGACCACTTTCTTCTGCACAGGTGCAGTCGAACAACCCACTTTGCCTGATGTTAACTTTTGGAAAACCTCATTCCTATGGCGGAAAGAAGGGAATTGGTACAAATCGTAAGTAGCTTTTATTAAGCGTTTTGTGTTATTTTTGGCGTAAAAATGGCGGAAAGGTGGCGTAAAAATGGCGGATATAACAATCTAAGTGCATATGGGTCATAAAGAAGACTATAAAAGACAAATTGGTGGGATCCTGGAACTTATTAGAAGGTTTCCTGAAGGGCTGTCTGCTTCTGAAATTCTTGAAAAGAGTGGGGATAAATGGTCTCGCCGTAGTTTGCAGAGAAAACTTTTGGAGTTGCAAAAGGATGGGATGGTTAGGAGAGAAGGGGGGAAAAAGACTGCGCGTTATTTTGCAACAGGTCTTGAAAGTGGAGAAATTAAAGAAGAAGAGCCCTCTTACCTTCCAATTTCAAAAGAGGGGAAAGAGGTTCAGTCTTATATTCTCAGTCCGATAGGGAGTCGTAAGCCGGTAGGCTACCATAGAGAGTTTTTTGAGTCTTATATTCCTAATCGCACTTTTTACTTAAGTGAATCAGATCGCAAAGAGCTTTTTGAAATTGGAAAGCAACCCGATGGAAAAAAGCCTGCAGGAACTTTTGCTCGTGATATTTTTGACCGTCTCCTTGTCGATCTATCGTGGAACTCTAGTCGACTGGAGGGGAATACCTATTCCCTTCTTGAAACAGAACGTTTGATCGCTCAAGGAGTGGAAGCAGGGGGGAAGTCTTCTCTAGAAACTCAAATGATCTTGAACCATAAAGAGGCAATTGAGTTTCTAGTCGATAGCGTGAATGAAGTGAAGATGAATAGCATCACGATCCGGAACTTGCATGCTTTTCTTTCCGATGAACTTCTGGGAAATTCTGAAGCTTGCGGGAAGGTGCGCGCCATTCCCGTTGGAATTAGTGGAACGGTTTTTCATCCCCTGGAAATTCCCCAGCTTATTGAAGAATTTCTTGAAGAAATTCTTCTCAAGGCGGAAGAGATCAAAGATCCTTTTGAACAGGCTTTTTTTATTATGGTCCAGCTTCCCTACCTGCAGCCTTTTGAAGATGTTAATAAACGGGTCGCCCGTCTTGCAGCCAACATTCCGTTGATTAAAGGGAACCTTTGTCCTCTATCATTCATTGATGTTCCTGAAGACCTATATGTAGAGGGGATTTTAGGGGTGTATGAACTGAATCGGATCGAACTATTAAAAGATGTTTTTTTATGGGCCTATAAGCGCTCGACAATTCGGTACTCAGCCATTCGCCATTCGGTAAAAAGTCCTGACCCTTTCCGCCTTGAGCACCGAGAAGAAATGAAGCAGCTTGTTAGAAAGCTTATCCTAGAAAAAATGGATAAAGAGTCGGCAATCGTCACGATCCATGATTGGGCAGAGATCCACCTCAAAAAAGCTGATAGGCCCCGCTTCACCGAGATTGTAGAAAGAGAGCTGATGGCTCTCCATATCGGCAATATCCAACGGTATAAAGTTTCTCCTAAGCAATTTGAAGCATGGCAAAAGAGTTGGAGTTAGGGTCCATCAAAAAATAAATGCTACAAGTTGGCTGGCTGCGACTTTGCCAAATTAAGCTTCCTCGTTGCCCTTCCCTATTGGGAATGGTGCTCCTCATTCAGCTCAATTTCGCTGTGTCTCTCTGAGTCAACTTGTAGCATTTACTTCTTTGACGAACCCTTATCCTTCTTTAGCCTCTTTTCCATCAAAGTCTTCAAACTGAACAATTTTTTTAGGAATTAAGTGATTTTCAAGGGAGGTTAAGCGTTGGTTAGAATTTTTCAGTTCATTTTCAATGACCGATATGCGAGTTTCTATTTTACCAAAGCGACTTTCTACATTTTTTTCGAATGAATTGACTTTATCTGTAAGTTTTTGTGTCTTACTGATAAGATAGATGAAAAATACAGAAAATATCCCAATAATAGTGAATGATTGAGTCCAGTCCATCTCTTCCCCTTATGCTTTGAGAATACAATATTTTCGAATAAAAGTATCGCTTATGGAAAATAAAATTTCAACTTGTACCCATTCCGACTCAAAATTTGGGGGTTTGCCAAAGCCAGCGCATTCAAAAAAAATTCACAAAACTATGCACGGGATTCATGAATATAAGAGATTTTCTAAGGAAAAACTCTTGATATTACATGCTTTTTAATGTGTTTGAAAACCAATTTAGTAAACTTATTTCTTTGAATGCGCTGGCTCTGGTACATAATGACAAATAACCCTCAATGTGTAACAATTGGAGGTTATGACAACGAAGCTTTATGATGATCAATTGATTGTAGTGACGGGAGCCGCCGGCTTTATCGGGTCGGGGGTCGTCCGCTACCTCAATGACCAAGGATTTTCTAACCTCCTCCTCGTCGACGACTTTGGGACATCAGAGAAGTGGAAAAATCTTCGAAATAAGCGGTTTATCGACTTCATTTCCCCCGAAGAACTTTTTGATTTCCTTAAAGGGAAAGAGCAAGATGTCGAGGCCTTTGTCCATCTGGGCGCCTGCTCAAGCACGGTAGAGCCCGATGGGGACCATTTTATGAAGGTCAACTACCGCTTTTCAGTCCGCTTGGCCGAGTATGCCCTTGAGAATGATCACCGCTTCATCTACGCCTCATCGGCCGCGACCTATGGCGATGGCTCTTTGGGCTTTTCCGATGATGAATCGAAGCTCGATACCCTCGTCCCTCTAAACATTTATGGCTTTTCCAAACAGATGTTTGACAAGTGGCTCCAAGAAAGGGGCGTTTTAGACAAGGTGGTTGGCCTCAAATATTTTAATATCTTTGGCCCCAACGAGTACCATAAAGGACGGATGGGGTCGATGGTGATGCATATGGTCGATCAAGTCCATAAAACAGGAAAGGTTCGCCTCTTTAAGTCGTCGGAGCCCGATCGTTTCCCCGATGGAGGGCAGTGTCGTGACTTCTTCTATGTCAAAGATGCGGTGAAGATGACCTGCTCCTTTTTAAATAACGACCTTGGGGGCATCTTTAATGTGGGAAGTGGTCAGGCCAACACCTGGAATGCCATGGCAGAAAATGTCTTTAAGGCGATGGGAAAAAAGACAAATATCGAGTATATTCCGATGCCAGACGACCTCATCGGCAAGTATCAAAACTACACCTGCGCCGACATGGGAAAGCAGAGCGATTTTAAAGGGGACTTTACCTTTGCAAGCGCCATTGAAGATTATGTGAAAAACTATTTACTAACAGGGGCAAGATGGTAATCCGCTCATTTAGTCAGCTAAGGCGGGCAAAAGTCCTTGTGTTGGGTGACTTTATGCTCGACACCTATACAACCGGTCGAGTCGAAAGGGTCTCTCCTGAAGCACCTGTGCCGATCCTCCACGTCCAGCAGACCGAAGATCTTCCAGGGGGCGCGGGCAATGTTGTCCTTAACCTCCAAACCCTCGGCGCCGAGGTGATCGCTGTTGGAAGGGTCGGAGATGACAAAGAAGGGCTCCGTCTGAAGCAACTTCTCAAAGAAGAGGGGACCGATGTTTCGGGAATCTTTACCCAAAAAGGGGTAAGCACCCCCCTAAAAAATCGGCTGATCGCAGGAGGACAGCAGCTCATCCGGGTCGACCAAGAATGTATCTCTCCCCTTTCAAGTGAAGTCGAGGAAGAGGTGGTCACTTTTATCGAGTCCCATAAAGGGACCTTTGACGTGATCGCTATTTCTGATTATGCAAAAGGGTTTCTTTCCCACTCGCTCCTTCAAAAGGTGCTGGGCTTAGCTAAAGAGTGGGGAATCCCCACCATCGTTGACCCCAAAGGAAACGACTTCACCAAATACCAGGGGGCGACCCTTGTTAAGCCGAACTATAAAGAGGCGGTTGCTGCTTCCAAGCTGACGCCTGATGCCGACCTCGACGCCATTGGAGAGGCTCTTTTAGAAGAGGCAGGCGCAGAAATGATCATGGTGACCCGCTCTGAAGAGGGGATTTCCCTTTTTGAGCGTGGTAAGGGAAGGCAAGACTTCCCCGTTAAATCGCGAGAGGTCAAAGATGTCACAGGGGCAGGCGATACGGTCCTTGCAATGACAACGATGACCTTCGCCTCAAAGCTTCCCCTTAACGAAGGGTTAGAGCTGTCGAACGTTGCAGCAGGGATTGCTATTGAGCGGCTCGGCTGCGTTCCCGTTTCTTTATCGGAGCTTGCCGAGCGCCTTTTAGAGACGAGTGTGAGCAATAAGATTTTCGATGGAAACCACATCTTTGCTTTAGAGCAAGCGCTTATCGATAAAGAGCTCACCATCCTTGGAATCAATACCGAAGAGGGAGTTTCAAGCGCTCTCTTTTCACAGATTCAAAAGCTGGCCAAACAAAAAGAGGGAGAGCGGCTGATGATCTATTTGATCGACTCCGATCCCGATCCTGACTTTCTCTCGATCCTTTCTTCCCTTCACGAGGTCGACTTTATCGTCATTCAATCAGATAGCCTCGCAAGCCTCACTGAAAAAGTGGCTCCCAAAAGGGTTTATACCCTAGGTTCTGATGGGCTTCTGATAAAAGCTCCACTATCTAGGCTCATGCTTGAGCAAATAAAATAGTTAAAAAACCAAAATTTGGGCATGGTTCAAAATAGGGTAACAATTTTGGTCTTATGAAAGATGCGTCGGGGGCAAGCCCCCTGCTGCCCCCTTGAGCTTCAATCTGGCAAGCCAAATCGACCCTCCTCGGGGGGCCGTGCAAAGCACTGTTCCACCCCTCGTGCGGGGCGATTTTGCAGAGCCATTTTGAAGCCGCGGACAGCTCACCGCATGGCTTTTCTTCGCCTTCGGCTCCGAAGCCATGTCAGTTCGCTGGAAAGGTTCTTTCCTAGAAAACCTTGCACATCTTTCACCAAGGAACAAGCCTCTTTTTTTCCAGGTTTTTAGCCACTTACCATATTCGCTTTGCTCGACTTTCAGCTTAACAAAAAAAATCCACTGAACCGACACAGCTTCGGAGCCGAAGGCGAAGAAAAGCTAAGTCGTGAAGCGTCCACATTTCGTGAAGTGTTACCTCGGCATGCTGTATTTTGAACCATGCCAAAATTTGTTAATGGTAACATTCTTGCAGCTTGCCAAATTGCAAAAATCTTATTGAAGTGTTGAACGACTACTCCCTACACTAGAAGAGCTTAGGCGATTTAACCTCTTATAAAACCCTTCCTTTTGGCTGTTACTCATGCTAGATATACTAACTTCTTGTTTAAGCTGTTTGATCTCACGTTCTAGAGGATGGTTGATTTTTTCAAGCGCTGATATTTTTTCTGTAAAAGATTTTTTTAGAAGAGAATCATCCACTTCATTCACCGGGTGTTCTTTAGTTAAAAGGGTAAGTCGGGAGTAATGAATTCCTTCGTTTAAAATGGCTATTTCATCTCCTGAATGTGGACCATACAGTATAGGGGCCATGTCATTACTTGAAAATAGCAGAAGACGTTTTTCAAAAAGATAGGCTGCAAGCTCCATTTCTTTATCTGTTAAAAAGTAGCTCGGCTGTGCTATTTCGGCAAAGTACTTTCCAAAAGATGTGGAACTTAATAAAAAGTCTTCCTCTAACCTAGAAGCCTCCTTATTTTTGGCTACTCTTTCTTTGGTGAGAGTTTCTAAGTTTTTTGTTTTTAAGGGACTTAAAAAGCTAGATAGTTTTTCTCGGATAGCCTCAAGAGCGTTAAAGCAATCCCGTTTGTTTTCTCGAAGCTCTTTGATAAGTTCTTTATTGGTTAGCCTTTCCCATCGTCTTGATTTTTTTGTTTCTTTAAACCCATTTTCTCCTGCAGCACCATCCCGAATCAAAACCATCAAAGGGGAGTCCTCTTTTGCCTCAAGCATGACTCTATAGTAGAACTTTTCTAGATTTTTTATCTTATCAGCAACACCTCTATTCCATTTTTCACATTCCCTTTTGTAATCACTTCTTCTCTCAAAAAATTCTCTTAAACAACATAAAGTCTGAGCGCGATATTTTTCTTTTTCCGCTTTCAGCTTTGATATAAAAGCTGTTTTTGCTCTTCTCTGTATCTCCTCCGCTATTCCCCCTCCTAACCCCTTAAAAACCCATTGCTTTTGATACAGCTTTCCTAAAAGTGCATGGATACCGCATGCCCCATCTCCCAAGGTAGGTTCCTCCAAATAATAAGAGCGATTGTTAAAGGTAAATAGTGGAGAATAGTCCTTTTTTTTCTCACACTTCTTAGGTGCTTCTGAAGGAGTTGATTTATTGGGCATGTTTTTTTTATTTGAAAAAAACATTTTAAAAAAGCTTGCCTCAGTGGTTTTTCCTAATAACTTATTTATCTCATTTTGAACCTGTTCTCCTATTTTATTTGAGTGTATAATTAAATTTCTAAGAGAGCGATTCACCTTTAGCGATTCTAAAATCGCCTTTCCTCCATTATATCCTAGATTATTGTCGTAAATAGTAAGACCGTAGAGCGTTTTATTAATTTTTAGAGCTTCTCCGATTGCCTTAGCTCCACCTTCCCTTAAGTTGTTTTTGCTAAGATCGAGAAACCTGAGTGTCCTATTGACTTTCAGAGCCTCTCCGACTGCTTCGGCTCCACCTTCCCTTAAGTTATTTTCGCTAAGATCGAGTTGATAGAGTGTTTTATTGACTTTTAGAGCTTCTCCGATTGCCTTAGCTCCGTTTTCCCTTAAATTATTTTCGCTAAGGCGCAGATAAGTCAGGGCTTTATTAATTTTTAGTGCTGTTCCGATTGTCTTAGCTCCAAGGTCCCTTAGATTGCTTTTGCTAAGATCAAGGTAAGTGAGAGTTTTATTAATTTTTAGCGCTATTCCCATTGCTTCCCATCCCTCAGTTCCAGCATTGGTTTCACTGAGGTTGATCTCTGTGAGTGTATTATTAGTCTTCAGCATCTCTCCAACTGCTTGCAACCCTTTAACTCCTAAATTGTTTGCACTAAGCTTAAGCTTCTTGAGAGATTTATTGAGTTTAAGTCCTCTCTCGATTGCCTTAGCTCCTTCACCTCCTATGTTATTTTTATCAAGGTGGAGTGATGCAAGTTTATTATTGAGCTTCAAAGCCTCTCCGATTGCATTTGCTCCTTCAGCCCCTATGTTATTTTCAGCAAGGTCGAGTGATTCGAGTGTATTATTGGACTTCAAGGCTTCTCCGATAATTCTTGCTCCTCCAGCTTTTATTTTATTTTCGGAAAGATCAACATATGTAAGTGTATTATTAACTTTCAGCATTTGCCCAAATATTTTACCTGTTTGGTCATTTAAATTATTGCACGAAAGGTTGAGACTCTTCAATGCTTTATTGAAATCCAGTCCCCTCAAAATTACCTTTGCTCCTTCGGCTCCTATATTATTTTTAGCAAGATAGAGATGTGTGAGTACACTATTGGTCCTAAGAGCTTCCGCAAAGGCCTTAGCCCCCTCAGCTCCTATGTTATCTTCATAAAGAGTCAGGCTTGTGAGCACATTATTGGTTTTGAGAGCTACCGCGATTCTCTTTGCTCCTTCAGTTCCTATGTTACCTTTATGAATGCAAAGATGTTTAAGTGTTCGGTTAATTTTTAAGCTTTCCCCAATTGCTTTTCCTCCATTAGCTCCTATTTGGCTGTGATACCACTCTAGGTTTATGAGTGTCTTATTGTTCTTTAACACCTCTCCAATTGCTGTGGCTCCCTCAGTTCCTATTGGATTCCAACTAGAAATACTTATGCGTGTTTCCTCATTTGTGTAGAAGGAGTGTAATGTTTCAGCGCTTATATCATAAACCTTTTTAGGAATTTCTCTCTTGATTTTTTCAATGACCTCTTTTCTATTCAATTGGTTACAGCCTCGAATATCAATCTGTGGAACCTTAAGCAGTTTTAGGTTGAGATTTTTTAGCGAAGAGCTTTGATTGGCCCTGAGGTTTTTAAGCCCGTACGATTCTAAATGGATGTCTGTCAGTCGGGGGCAGCGGGAAATGGCAAGGTGGCGGAGGTGCTTAAGCTGCGCTGGACTTTTTCCTGTATAACCATGATACGCCAGCGCTTGAATTTCGCTGCAGTCGCTAAGGTAGAGTTCTTGTAGGAGTGGGCATAGGGTTACGATATCATGGGTATAGTTGAGCGAAGGACTATTTCTTAGGTTTAGGTAGATTAACTGCTTATGTAGAAAGGGCTTTAGTGTTTCACGGGTTAAAGCCTTTGATCCGGTGAGGGCAACGTGAGTCGGTTTTTTTATGACTGTCTGGAAATAGACAGTTAATGCATTTAGGTTTTCAGCGTGTTTTGAAGGGGGTAATTTCGAAAAATCCATTTCAAGGATGTTGTCGGTAATTTTTACAAAAGCTCCACTTGATAAAAAGAGAGTTTCACCAATCGCTTTTTTTGCTTTTTTTAGAGAACAATACCTTCCTTCTTGGAGTTGTCTATAAGTAGGAGGTTTTCTGTGACTTGCTAGTAAGGCATCTTTTGTATTCATCGATTGATGAATATCTCTGCTTGTGCTTTGCTGGAGTCTTTCTATAGCTGAATACTGGTCAGGAGGATTTTCATATGCTTTTCGAATAAAGGGACCAATGTGGTTTGTGGTTAAATTAACATCGGAGCCTCTAAATGTAATTAAGGAATCTAAAAGGTCCATTGAAGTGGCTTTTCTGGAGTTTTTTAGGAGTTTTTGAAGGATATGAGACTGATTAATAAGGGCTTTTAGGTCATCTTCAAAAAGCATGAGTGTGGGGACAAATTGTCGATCCTTTTTATCTTTTTCATAGAGTCTCTCGAGCTCTTGTTTACGAAAGATATTAGCATAGAGACTTTCTTTTGCCGCAACATCTTGAACCCAAGCAAGGAGAATACTTTTCATATCGAGATTTATAAATGTGCGGACAACACTGTGGTTAAGTGTGAAGTGTCTAAATCGGCTAAAGAGGATTGAGGTGAAATTAACCTTCTGATATTTATTGACCTTCTGATATTGAATGTTCCACCTCGGCGCTTTTTCTTGAACAATTGGTTCAACAAAGACATCTTCATTATCGATGGAAAAAATTTTTCCATCGGGCTGGAGGATAAGGTTAGAAGGTGTGGCATCTCCAGGGCGAAACAAGGTTGAACAAATAAGAAGC
The DNA here is from genome assembly GCF_015356785.1 of Candidatus Neptunochlamydia vexilliferae. Lineage (NCBI taxonomy): Bacteria > Pseudomonadati > Chlamydiota > Chlamydiia > Parachlamydiales > Simkaniaceae > Candidatus Neptunichlamydia > Candidatus Neptunichlamydia vexilliferae. Next base: position 96,760 of record NZ_JAAEJV010000001.1, read on the forward strand.
CAAGTAAGGTGGCGTTCATTCAAGTGGTCAATTCGATCTTCATTTTCCTCTAGGACTTGCTTTAAAGTTTTACCTGGAATTGTTTCGGAGATAAGAACGGGATAAGATGTTTTAGTATTTCCATCTATATTGAACTTAACAAGCTCTGTTTGAGGGGTTGTTGTGCGCATGATTCTAGAGGTAAGAGCATGGATCGCATACTCCATCACAGGGTGACTAGGCCTTTTTTTAAAGTGGAAATGAATATTTTTATATTGAATGCGAGATACTTCATGCAGGCTTTTTGACTTGCAATTTGGATCGCCAGTAGTATATTCAGGATGAGGCTTAAATTTTTTACCATCAAAGATTTGATGTAAGATTTCTTTTTTTAGGAACCGCTCTTCTTTTAAGCTTGGGATAAATACCTTACAGAAGGTAGGGGTTTCAGTGGTGATTGCTCGCAGGTTTTCAAGAAATACCTTTCGATCTATTCGCTCCCTTTGGCGAGTTCCGTTTGGAGTGGGAACTTCTGCAAGTTTGGCGATTAACTGCTTGTTCTTTAAGCTACTGATGTAGCTTTTACGATAGCTATCTCGATTATCAACTTTACTTAACAGCCTATAATATTTCTCATGGCTCCTTGGCTGGGTAATAAAATTTGCAATTGCTTGGGTCACCGCTTCGCCTTTACTTTTCTCAATAAGTGGGATTCTCCTAAAAGCTTTATCAAGTAGGGATAGTTTTTTTAGACTTGAAGAAAGATCAATCCTATTTTTTCTGGATTCAAGATGCTTATATAAAGGAAAAAGAATCAGCCAGTACATTTGATAGAAAATATTTCTGTCTGTAAGCTTTAACTGTTTTGACAACTCTTTGTCCGATATAGGTGTGGAAAGGAGGCCCTCATCATTTTGCTCTTTATAGTATCGCTGAAGACTTACGCGGTTTCTATAAATTGTTTCTAAAGAATCTTTTATGAGTTCAGTGGTTTGAGGCTCAAAAAACCCATGTTTTTTGGAGAGGATATCTATTGCATCGAAGGTGTTGGTAGGGGGAAGTCCCAAGTAAAGCATCAGGTCATTTAAGAGGTGGTTAAGAAACTCAACACAGTCTTCTTTTAAGTTTATGGTAGATCTAGGGGGAGATAGATTATCGAAATCTTTTATACGTTCAGCTATTGAGTAGAGAGCAAGTTGCTGATATTTTGATTTAGGGATATTACTTATGAATGTGTGATAGAGTTTTTTGTGTGACTGTTTCAAAGAGACAGATTTAAAAAACATTGAGTTGCCTTTTTCCATGCAAAATTTTTTAAACTCTTCAGGAGTTGCTATATTTCTTAGCTTTTTATCTTGATGAATGATGACATCAAGATGTAATCCCTCCTTAGAATTTTCTTCCGAAAAAGGGCGAATAGGCTTGGTCTCTCCAAGAGAAAGGATTTGAAGGTGTAGAATTTGTAGGAATTTTATAAAATAGGGTCTTTGGGATTCCTTCTCAATAAGGATAAAAAGCTCGATATCTGAGTAAGGACACACTTCGCCAGTTGCTGTGGAGCCGATTGCACGAATATCATAGTTTAAAGGTCCTGAGGAATCGGATGGGAATCCTATTAAAGCAAAGATATCGGGGAAAAAAACTTCCGTGAAAATTTTTTTAAACTCTTCCGTTCTTTCCTTTTGAAATTGTTTAATAGATCCATAGATTCGAGAGAAGTTTTCCCGAAATTTCTTTAGATGGACTTTATAATCTTGCGAGGCATAAGCTCCAGGAGGGGATAGCTCACTGGGGTTTGTTTTCAATTTTATGCGATCTCTAAGGCTTTCGGGAACCTTAAGATAATTTTCTGGTCGAACATCCTTGCAAGCGAATTTATCAAAAACATGTTGATATAAAGAAGAAATAAGATGATAGTTTTCCGAGCTATGGATCCGCTTTAAACGATCGATCGGTATTAAAATCCATTTTTCAATGAGATTGGGTACTTTTGCTTTGGGTTGTTGAATAAGTCTATGAAGGGTGTCTACAAAATATTCATGTCTTTTGGAGGTGTCCATATAAGAAGCAAGAATTTGGGACATTTCTTTTTCAGTTTCAGGTGTTGGAATAATCTTCTGGGCAGTCGCAAAAAAATTCATCGCCTCCTTATGTCTCTCAAACCGATCTTTCTTAGACTGTGAAAGGGCTAATTTAGCACAAAATAGTCCTAGATCATGAGCAAATTGTCGTTTGAGATTAGGAAGATTTGATGATTCTTTAGCAAGAAAATTCCCAATAGGTTCAGAGCCTCCTAATAGGTTGGAATAGCCTTTTGAGTTGATGTGTGGCAAAATAACGTGCAGAAAATCGAGTATTTTTTTTATATCATCTTCACGTAGTTTTGATCGGTCTTTGCATAAGATACATACTTTAGTGCAAGCTTGTTGATACTTTTTTTCTACTAGAATTAATTGCCATATCTCAGCTAATGGATTGTTGACGTCTTTTCCCCAAATATCTAAAAAGTTAGCGACGTGATTCTTTCCGGCTTCCTTTGCCAAATCAATAGGAGTTTTTCCTGAAAAATTTTTGCAATTAATATTGAGGTGTTTTAGAAGGGTTTTTACTAAATTTAAATCGCCCTTTTGAGCCGCTATATGTAGAGGCGTATTGCCATAGCCATCTGTTATATGAAGTGTGATTTTTCTTTTGATGAGCTGGTTGTATATCTCTTTTTCTTCTGTTAAAATCGTATGAATTAAAAGAGAAGTTCTCCAGATTTTTGAAAGTTCTTGGATTTCTTTCGAGGATTTTATGACGCTCCATTTACCCTCTTTACAAGCCTTGAGCGTAGACTCAAAGGCCCTCTGACAAGAAGTTATATAGCTTTTGTTATCTATTTCAAATGGGAGTGTCTTTGCGAAACTATAGACTAGGCTCCATTTTTCTAGATCACATTTGTTTTGGCTGATAGCAGACATGTTTTGCTCTTTGGTTAAGGAGATTGGGCTGAAAATAATTTTAATCTTAGCAAAGGCTTAAAGTTTATGTAAATTCTTTTTTGGGGATAGTTATGGAAAAAATTTGCCTTGCCTTGCGCTTTGCCACCTTCAAAAAAATATCATATACAAAAATGCGAAGGAAATTCTTGAAATAAAAACAAATTATATTTTAGGCTATCGTTTTTGTTATATCAAATGTAAGGATTGAGTAATGTCTATTGTTTCGAGTTCCAATCAAAAATTTTCAACATCGTTAGTAGTAAGTCATCTAAATACAACTTTAGCAGGGTGTTCAGATCAACGCCTTTTCCAAAACATTAAGGGAGAAGTCATTGTTGTTCCTAAGCCCCCTGCCTATGTTATTGGAGAAAAAGTCGTACGCCCTGCTGTTGAAACCATTTACAATTTTGGTGTTCGATGTTTTCAGTCAATAAATGCAGTCGTAAGTTTTCCAGGAAAGATCCTTTCAGAGGTCAGTGATCTAGCGACATTCCCGCCAATGGTTGGTGCTTATGAGCTTGAGGATGCTGATGGAGATGCTATTGTCTACGTGAATGTGGATACAAACCACTTTTTGGAAGAGATTGCAGATGTCCTTAACGTCAAGGATCGGGTGGACCTTGCTGGTAGCTGTTTTGAAGCGGTGCTTGAGTCATCTAGAAAAAAAGAGTGGAGCCGTTTGGAACACATTCTTGAGGAAATAGAGCACTTAGAGAGGGATTTAAAGCGATCTCTTCTTACTGAATTGATCGATCGGGGGGAGTTTGAAGTTGCAAAAGAGATGATAGACCGCTTACACCTTGACTTTCATTCTCAAGATGCCCAAAACAGAACAGCCCTCCATGCAGCTGTGGAACTTAACCATCTCTTACTTACCAAGAAGCTGTTTGGGCATATACCTGTCGACGCCAAAGAGCGCCATCAACTAACCCCTTTACATGTAGCAGCGCAACTTGGGCATATAAAAATTATTGAAACCCTACTTAGGCAAGGAGGGAATCTTAATGCATTAGGATCCTGGCAGTTAGATCAAGATGCCATCTCTATCACCCCTCTTGGAGCCGCGGTTATAAATGGGCGAACCTCGGTTATCGATTTCTTATTTTCAAAAAAGTCCCTTACCCTAGGGCTTGAAACCCGGTGTGGAGAGATTGGAAACATTCTCCATTTAGCGATTCACTTTCGGCAAAGCAAGGTTTTGGAAGAGCTTATCACTAAACATTATGACCAGACAAGGGGGTTAATCGAAAGCAAAAACCCTCAAGGCTATACCCCGTTTATGCTTGCAGCCTTTCTTGGAGAAAAGAAAATCTTAAAGGCTCTTCACAGCAAAGGGGTTAATCTTGAAACCAAAGATCCTAATGGGTGGACGGCATTTCACTTGGCTGTTGAAAACCGACAATGGGAGACGATTAAGGTCCTAAGCGACCTTCGCTGCGATATTAACGCTATTGATCTCCAAAATCGGCGCCCTCTAGATCTTGTTTCTTCAAGCGGAAACCGAATAGAGAAAAGAGTTAGAACTCTAATTAGCAGCTTAATGAGAAAGATACCAATAGAAAATGATCTGCCACCTGACTTTGCAGTTTATCCACCGGAAAACCTTGTTTTTGGGGCAGGGGGATCTAAAGCAATCGCCTATATTGGAGCTCTAGAGACCCTTGATAAGGAAAAAAAGCTAACGAATCTTAAAAGGGTTGCTGGAACCTCTTTTGGAGCCATTACCTCTACTTTAGTAGCACTTAATTATAACGTAGCAGAGATCAAAGAAATCCTTATAAAGACTGATCTTACCGAGTTTTTAGACCATCCCCTTTCGAATAAAAAGATTAAAGAGGCCATTTCCAGCTCTAGTTTTGGTGAAATAGTGTCTTTTCTTCAGAATGCTTATTCAATGATCAGCGATGCAATTGATTCCCCTAAAGAGTTTGCCACCAATGCTCTCAAAACCCTCTGGCATACACCTGGCCTTTGTTAAGGAGAGGAGATTTACCAGTGGATAGAAACCCTTATTGCTAAGAAAACCGGCATTAAGAACTGTACCTTTAAGCAACTCCGTTGGCAAATTCCAAAAGGAAAAGGCTTTAAACAGCTTCATATCTATGCTACACGTGTTAGTAAAAATGGAGACCCTGAAATCATCCGTTTTAGTTCTGAAGATAAGAAATGGGATAACATTCCTATCGCTGATGCCATTCGAGCATCACTTTCCATCCCAGGTGTTTTTAAGCCCTATGTCCTGCAGTCGGTAAACGAAGAAAATATCCTTATTCGCAGACTTGATCTTGGCTCCTTTATAGATGGAAGAATTCTTTCTAACTTCCCCCTTGAGGCATTTGATGCCATGAAGTATCAAACAACTCGCCTCTTAGGACAAGAAAAGGAGCGCCATGTTCTTAATAAAAAAACCTTAGGACTCCGCTTTGCCTCTCCCAAAAAAGAGCGAAAAGTGCCTCTTAAACCTCTTGAAACAGTTGGAGATCTACTCAAAGGACTTGCTCAGTTTTATTATGAAGGAGAGTCCCTGATCCGAGACCAGATAGCCTATAACCGTTTCCGTGTTATTAACATTGAAAGCCTTGGCATAGGAGCAACCGACTTCTATCTAGATAATAAAACGAAAGAAAAACTCATTGCTTCTGGAGTGAAAGGAACGAAAAAGTTTTTTTCTTCCTCCTCTTCGAGTGATTATAACAATGGTGGTTCCTCAACAAATCGTAATCGCAAAGCTTTTTCTCTAGACTCTTCAAAGCCGGAAAAAAAAAATACTAATGAAGAATCCAGCTTTATGAATTATATCTATATAAGTGCTGGACTAGCGGTCGCTATAGGTGCTGTAGCGGCAGTTGCCTTTAAGGTTACTGGACTACCGGTCTCTTTTATATTCAGACGTGTAGCTACCTGTAGATCTTGTAAAAAGAGGTTTATTAATCTGTCTGATAATAGTTCTAATGGGCAAATTAACGAAAGCAAGCCAAACACCAATACTGGTGATGAGGAAAATGTTACTAACCCTAACGATGGTGCAAGCTCTTCTAACACTGGAAACCAGGATGTTCGTATTGGGAAAGACATCTGGGAAAATCACTTTGACAATATCGAAGGAACTGAGGGTCCACTTCCTTACGATATCACACAGATCCTTAATGCTAAATCTACCTTTGAAGTCGAAGGCTACAGTAAAAAAGTCCGCGATACCCATATCCTTGTTTGGATACCGGAGCGTGTTGGTGGAGACAATATATCGCTAAATAGCCTAGAGAAGATTTTCAGAAAGTATAGGTATTATAGCGATAGCATAAAGAAAGAAATTGGAGCTAAAAAGATTGAAAAAGCTACCTGGATTCTTATTAGCAAAAATGTCTTGAAAAACACCCGAAACAAAACCTACAATGAACAGAGAAAGAGCGTTGGAGCTCACATCTCCAAAGGGTATACCCTTCCCAAAGTCCTAGAATTGGCAGCGGCTCTTTTAATCTACGAGAAAGAGAAAAAAAAGAAGCTGTTGTCCAACTCCCCTCCGACCTATACCCGATGCCAAGAGAGAGTGTGTAACAATCAATGGCCTGTGGCTATTGGTAACTTTGGTGCTAAGGGCCTTTGTATCGATCCCTACTGGCTTGACTCCAAAGACTGCGGTGTTATTGCAGCTAGGAGGTTATAGCTGAGCCAAAAGGGGGTTATTTTTTTTAATCTTTATATCGACATCTTGTGTGCAAAGATATCTTTTGGATCGCTTGGAAAATTTCCGATAGAAATATAGGAGCAGCAGGATTCGATAGGCCTTTGATGAAAGCTTCTCCTTTATCACTCTTCTCTGCGTAAAAAAAACCTTGAAATAAAATTAAACTATATTTTAACTTGGATTTCCCATTCCATTAAAAAACAGAGGATTAGTAATGTCTATCGCTCCAAATTTCAATCAAAATTCTTCGCTACCCTTAGTCGCGAGCCATCTAAATACGACTTTAGCGGGGTGTTCAGATCAACGCCTTTCCCAAAATATTAAGGGAGAAATTGTTGTTATTCCTAAGCCTCCCGCTTACGTCTTTGGCGAGAAGGTCGTACGCCCTGCTATTGAGACCATCTATAACTTTGGCGCTCGGTGTTTCCAGTCAATAAATGCAGTTGTAAGTTTTCCAGGAAAGATCCTTTCAGAGGTTAGCGATCTAGCTACGTTCCCGCCAATGGTTGGCGCTTATGAGCTTGAGGATGCTGATGGAGATGATTTTGTCTACGTGAATGTGGATACAAACCACTTTTTAGAAGAGATTGCAGATGTCCTTAACGTCAAGGATCGGGTTGATCTCGCTGGTAGCTGTTTTGAAGCGGTGCTTGATTCATCTAGAAAAAAAGAGTGGAGCCGTTTGGAACACATTCTTGAAGAAATAGAGCACTTAGAAAAGGATTTAGAGCGATCTCTCCTTACTGAATTGATCGATCGGGGGGAGTTTGAAGTTGCAAAAGAGATGGTAGACCGCTTAGATCTTGACTTTCATGCCAGAGATATCCAAGGGAGAACGGCTCTGCATGCGGCTGTAGAATGGAAGGATTGGAATTTAGTTGAAAAACTTCTTAATCATATCGATATCGATGCCAGAGATAGTCGCCGATTCACTCCCTTACATGCAGCCGCGCAATTTGGACACCCAAGGGTTGTTGAAGCCTTACTCAAGCGAGGAGGGAACCTCAATGCGCTCGGAGACTGGAAATTAGGCCGAGATACCATCTCTATCACCCCTCTTGGAGCTGCGATTATCAATGGACAAACCTCGGTTGTCGACCTCTTCTTTTCAAAAAAAGATATCACTTTAGGGCTTGAAACCCGGTTTGGGAAGATTGGAAATATCCTTCATCTAGCGATTCACTTTCACCAAAGCGAGATTTTGGAAGAACTCATCACCGAGCACTATGATCAGACAAAGCGGTTAATTGAAAGCAAAAACCCTCAAGGATACACCCCTTTTATGTTAGCAGCTTCTCTTGGTGAGGAGAAAAGTTTGAAAATTCTTAACAAGAAAGGAGTGAACCTTGAGGCCAAAGACTTCAAGGGGTGGACGGCATTTCACCTAGCTGTTGATAATCGGCAAAGAGAGGCGGTTAAGATTCTCAGCTATATTGGGTGTAATATTCATGCTGTCGATTCCAAAAATAAACGCCCTTTAGATCTTATTTTTTCAGCGGAGGATCGAGCAGGAAGAAAATTGAAACCCCTTATTAACAACCTAATGAGGCGGCAAATAATAGAAAGTGAGTTGCCCCCCGACTTTGAAACCCATCCTCCGGAAAACATTATTTTCCAAGGAGGAGGTTCCAAAGGAATCGCCTATATTGGAGCCTTAGAAACCCTTGCGCAAGAAAAAAAGCTAAAAAACCTTAAAAGGGTTGCAGGAACCTCTGATGGGGCCATTATTTCTACCCTGGTGGCACTAAACTATACCCCAAAAGAGATCAAAGAAATACTCACCAAGACCGACCTTACTGAACTTTTAGACCATCCCCTTTCAAAGAAAAAGATCACAGAAGCTATCTCTGATGCTGGTTTTGGCAAAACGGTAAGTTTTCTCCAAAATGCCTACTCAACGCTCGGCGATGCGATTGCCTCTCCTGGTCAGTTTGTCACTAATGCCCTCAAAACCCTCTGGCATACCCCTGGTCTTTGTGAAGGGGAGGAAATTTACCAGTGGCTTGAGACCCTCATCGCCAAAAAAACCGGGATTGAAAACTGCACCTTTAAGCAGCTCCGTGAACAAATCCGAAAGGGAAAACCTTTTAAGTTGCTCCATGTCTACGCCACAAGGCTGAGTAAAAATGGGTCTCCTGAAATTATCCGTTTCAGCCCCGAAAACAAGAAATGGGATAATATCCCTATCGCCGATGCTGTGCGAGCGTCGCTCTCGATTCCGGGTGTTTTTAAGCCCTATGTTCTCCAGTCGGTGAATGAAGAGAATGTCCTTATTCGTAGGTCTGATCTCGGCTCTTTCGTCGATGGAGGAATCCTTTCTAACTTTCCTCTTGAGGCTTTTGATGCTATGAAGTATCAAACAACCCGTCCCTTAGGACAAGAAAAAGAACGTCACGTTCTCAACAAAAAAACCTTAGGGCTCCGCTTTGCCTCTCCCAAAAAAGAGCGAAAAGTGCCTCTTAAACCCCTTGAAACAGTTGGAGATCTACTTAAAGGACTTGCGCAGTTTTATTATGAAGGGGAATCTCTGATCCGACAGCAAATCACCTATAACCGCTTCCGTGTCATTGATATTAATAGCCTTGGTTTAGGAGCGACCGATTTCTACTTAGACGATAAGACAAAGGAAAAACTCATCGCGTCTGGAGTTCAAGGGACACAGAAATTTTTTAATGCTTCCTCTTCAACCGACCATAATCATGCTGCTTCTTCAAACTCTCACTCTTCCTCTTCAGACACCTTAAAACCAGAAGAAAAAGAGAGCACTGAAGAAGGATCTAGTTTTATGACCTATGTCTATACGGTTGCTGGAATAGCGGGCTCTATATTTATAGCGGTGAAGTGTCGAGGTTGCAGGAAACGCTCTACCAATAGGGGATCTACCATTATTAGAAAAGCCACCTGGCAAAAGCACTTCAAACATGTCCAAGGAACCGAAGCCCCCTTACCCTTTGATATTGAAGCGATCCTTAACGCTTCTTCTCCTTTCAAGGTCGAAGGGTATAGCGGCAAGGTCCGCGATACCCATATCCTCGTCTGGATACCGGAAGTGGTTGGTGGAGTGGATGTTTCTCTCAATGGCCTAGAGAAGATTTTTGGAAAGTATCGCTATTATAACGATGTTGTAAAGGAAGAAATTGGAGCTAAAAAGCTAGGAAAGGCCACCTGGGTCCTTATCAGCAAAAACGTGTTGGAAGGGAGCCGAGATAAAACCTACGATCAGCAGAAAAAGATCATAAGCGCCTATGCCTCCCAAGGGTATGCCCTACCAAAGGCATTAGAGGTCACAGCAGCCCTTTTAATCCACGAGAAAGAGACCAAAGAGAGGCTACTGAACAATAACCCATATACCTATACCCGATGTCAAGAGAGCGTGAGTAAAAATCAATGGCCCGTGGCCATTGGCGGCTGCGCCGCTGGGGGCCTGTCTGTCAGCGGCAGCAGCTGGGATGGCGACCAGGACGACGGTGTTGTTGGCGCCCGGAAGTTTGGTAATTGACATTTGGCTGCTTGGTGCGCCAAGCGAAGCTTGGCGTCTCTTGCTGATTGAAAGGAATCAGCCGTGGGAATTGCTTATTTACCCGCGTAGGAAACTAAACAAGGTAAGGAGTAATCTGAACTTGAAGCTTTAGTAGACAAATATGTAAGCCGTAGCGTGAGCGAACCCGTTCTAGCTTCGAAACCAATAAACTGTAGATGGCCAGCCTGTCAAGCGAGGTGAAGCCTAAAACACTTAAGGAAGCAATAAGCAAATGCACTTAGGTGGTCTACCGGAGTTATAAGGGATGGCGTGCATAGAAAGAGACGTCAGGAACTTGGGAGATCCTTTAAGGCAAAGTCAGGAGCGCAGTCCCGGCTTAAACAGAGCTGTGGAAGAAATAATACAGACCTGGCCTTACAAGGAAGTCGGATGAGCCCATACTAGCGATGAATTGGGGTAATGCCCAAGGAGCAAAGGGGCTCTACTATTACAAACGTTTTCAACTTAGGAGATAAGCTGATTGACAAACAAGTCTAAAACAGAAAAAGGGATAAAATATCCCCCAACCCTCATTTCACTAAGAGAAAAACTCGGCCAAAAGGCCAAGCGCGAACCAAAATTTCGCTTTTACTCTTTATATGGACATCTTGTGCGCAAAGATGTCCTTTGGACCGCCTGGAAAATCTCCAAAAGGAATAAAGGAGCAGCAGGAATCGATGGAAACACCTTCAAGGACATCGAAGAAAGTCCCGAAGGAGTCCAAGGATTTCTAACAAACCTCCAAACATCCCTCAAAGAGAAAACCTACAGAGCCGATCCAGTAAAGAGAGTCTACATTCCCAAAGGAAACGGAGGACAAAGGCCCTTAGGACTCATCACGATCAAAGATCGCATCGTCCAAACAACCCTCCTCCTCATCCTCGAACCGATCTATGAACCAGACTTCCAAGACTGCTCATACGGCTTCAGACCCAACAAATCTGCACTAGAGGCCATAGAAATCCTCCAGAAGGAGATACACCATGGGAAAACCCAAGCCTATGATGCAGACCTAGAAGACTGCTTCGGATCGATACCCCAAGATAAACTTCTAAAAACAATAGAACTGCGAATCGCAGACAGACAAATCCTAAAGCTGATAAGGAAATGGCTAAAAGCTCCAATCAGAGAGCCAGGAAAGCCCCAATACAAACCAACAAAAGGGCTGCAGCAAGGAGGGGTGATTTCACCCCTTCTTACAAATGCCTACCTAAACTGGTTTGATAAAGCCTTCCAAGGCCCATCCAACCCAGCCTATAAGACAGGAGTAAGGCTGCTCCGTTACGCAGATGATCTTGTAGCCGTAGCAAAGGAGATCACTCCCGAGCTCATAGAGTTTATCAAAAGAATCCTCGAAGAAAAACTAGGACTAAAACTCAATCCGGAGAAAACCCAAACAGTCAACCTCAATGAGGGAGACAGTCTAAATTTTCTAGGGTATACCTTTAGGTATACCCCATTGATCAGAGCCCCACATAAGAGATACTGTAACTACAGAGTCTCCAAAAAGGCAATGATCAAAGCGCGGAAAACAGTCAAAACCCTATGTAAGAGTGCATGCAGGTTGCAAGTCGAAGACTTCATCCCACGTATCAATCTCTATCTCGATGGATGGGGAAGATACTTTTCCAAAGGATACCCATCAAAAGAATTTAACAAGCTCAATAACTATGTTAAATACACATTGATGAAACAACTCCATAGGAAAAGCCAAAGAGGATATAAAATAGGGAAAGACAAAAGCTGGCACCAGTTCCTAAAGGAAAATGGGCTAGTAACATTAAGCAAACAAAGGTACGCGTGAATGCCCAAGGCGACAGTAATAGGAAAGGCGGATGAGGGAAAACTTCAGGTCCGCCTTGACGAGGGGGATGGAGATAGGTAATAACCGATGGCGAAGCCATCCAGAATCCCAACGGTCAAGGCTTTTGGGAGCGTGTGTTGTCCTACTCCATTTCTACTCTACACTTTTGGGGTTGGATCCTTGATCTTTGTCCTTTGGGGCCCCGAAGGGGCCTGACGCCGAGGAGCGTGCGAAGCAAAGCTCCTCGGCGCCGGCGCGATTTTTTTTATCAGGAAGAGGTTACCCACTCTTGTTGGGATCGAGGGACTGGACCCTATGTCCATCTGAGGAAAGGAGTTCTCCTTTCCAACTGGAGATTGTGCGGGATTCTGAAGAAAAGGTCACTCCGATCAGAGCGATCTCTTTTCCTTTTTGGGTATAGCGCTCAAAGTATTTTCGGTCATGGATTTGGGTAAGGGCCTGCTCGGAAGGAGCATTAAGCTCTAGGATATAGGTGGTTTTCTCCATTTGGATGATGAGGTCGCTTCGACCAATATTTGTCGCTTGCTCTGCTTCGACCTCAAGTTCCATTCCCTTTAAGATGCCTAAAAGGACCGGTTGGTAGGTGGCTTCGGTGGCTTTGACAAAGAGTTGGTAGGGAAAACTAGCAAGCATCGAGCTCATTTCATTAAAAAACGAGGTGAGCTGGTAGGTTTCGAGCATCTGTTGACATTTTGAGGAAATTGTGGGAGTGATCGTTGTAAAATGTTCGATCAGTGAGTCTAGGAAGGATTCTTTCACCTCTTTATTGGGAAAGGTAAGGTGGTAGCGGTTTGTAGTGGGGTTGTAAGTATCAATGGTGAGATAGCCTGTTTGAAACATGAGGGCTGTTAGATCGATCTTTTCGAGGTTGCTGATATCCATGAGACCACTTTTTTTTGCTGTGGTCCCACTTAAGGGAACGATAGACTGGGGATGCTTTTGAACTTCATGAATGAGAAATGAAGGGGTGCCGGTGCTGTACCAGTAAGGCTCAGCTTCTTTTTTTTCCATGAAGTTTAAGGTCGAAAAGGGGTTGTAAACGCAAGTGTTGCTCTTTGAAAAATGATACCCGTTGTACCACTCTTTTAACTCAGCAAGGATTTTGGTTTTTTCTCTATTTTGGCTTTTGGAGATAGAGGCGATATGCGGTGTGAAGTTAGAAAGGAGATCTTCTTCGGTATATCCCATGATCCCTGCGTACTTGGGATCCATTGTGATGTCATTTAAGTTGTTGAGGGCAGAGAAAAGTGACACTCGAGAGAACTTGCTCACACCTGTTATAAATGTGAACTTTAGGTATTTGTCTAAACTCTTGATGGTTCCAAAGAAGTCTTTCAGAAGGTCTCGATTTTTTTCTGCAATTTCAATCGATTTTAAGTTGTTAATGATTGGGTAGTCGTACTCGTCTACCAAAACAACGACACGATTTTTTTCAGCAAGTTTGATCACGAGCCTTTTTAGCTGAGATTGGCTAGAAGCACCGGTTATTGATATGCCGTAAGCCGCAGCAACATCTTCAAGGGCTTCCTGTAACCCAATTTCTAGCCCCTCAGGAGAGGTGCTATGAATTTGAGCAAAATCAAGGTGTAGAATGGGATATTTTTGCCAGTCATGGTTGCTATTGTAGATCTGACACTCTTTGAATAGTTCCTTATTCCCTTTAAAAACCTCTTCCAATGTGTTCAAAAATAGCGATTTACCAAATCTTCTGGGGCGGGATATAAAATAGTGTGGTGAGCCCTCATCTAGCAACTCTTTAATAAAGGTTGTCTTATCCACATAGACATAGTTCTCAGAAAGAATTTTGCTGATGCTTTGAATACCGATAGGAAGTTTTTTCATTTATTTACTTTATCATTCAAGGGGTTGAACTCTATCTCCATCGGTGGAAAGAAGCTCTCCTTTCCAACTGGAGATTGTGCGGGACTCTGAAGAAAAGGTCACTCCGATCAGGGCGATCTCTTTTCCTTTTTGGGTATAGCGCTCAAAGTATTTTCGGTCATGGATTTGGGCGAGGGCCTGTTCGGGAGGGGCGTTAAGCTTAAGCTCTAAGATATAGGTGGTTTTTTCCATTTGGATGACAAGATCGCTTCGACCAATATTTGTCGCTTGCTCTGCTTCGACCTCAAGTTCCATTCCCTTTAAGATGCCTAAAAGGACCGATTGGTAGGTGGCTTCGGTGGCTTTGACAAAGAGTTGGTAGGGAAAGCTAGCAAGCATCGACCGTATCTCATTGAAAAAAAGGGTGAGTTGGTGGGTTTCGAGTATCTGTTGACATTTTGAGGAGACTGTGGGGTTGATGGTTGTAAAGTATTTAACAAGGGAATTGAGAAAGGCTTCTTGGACCTCTTTATTAGGAAAGGTGAGGTGGTAGCGGTTTGTGGTGGGGTTATAGGTGTCAATGGTGAGGTAACCGGTTTGAAACATAAGAGCGGGGAGGTGGATCTTATCGAAGTCATTGATATTGCTCAGTTCGTTTTTTGTTGCAGTGGTTCCAATTAGGGGAACCATAGATTGGGGATGCTTTTGGACTTGATGGATCAGAAATGAGGGGGTGCCGGTGCTGTACCAGTAGGGCTCTAGCTCTTTTTTATCCATGTATTTGAGCGTTGAAAAGGGGTTATAAACAGGGGTCTTTTCTTTTGTAAAACGGTATCCATTATACCAGATTTTTAGGGCAGCAAAGATCTCTTCTTTTTTTCGATTTTCTTCTTTGGCTATTGCATCGATATGTGCTTCAAAATTTAAGGCGAGCTCTTCTACTGTATATCCCATCATTGCGCCATATCTGGGATCCATAGTGATATCGTTGAGGTTGTTCTGAGCCGAGAAGAGAGAGACTTGGGAAAACTTGCTAACTCCCGTTGTAAAGATGAACTTTAAGTATCGATCCAGACTCTTAAGGGTAGCGAAGAAGCGCTGCAAAAGATCACGGTTTTCGATTGCTTGTTCGACATTTTTGAGATGGTCGATAATCGGCTTGTCGTAGTCATCAACGAGGACGACAACCCGCTCTTTTTTTGCAAGCCCTTCGATCAGTTTTCTGAGCTTGGATTGGATTGACGGAGCTTTGATGGTGAGTTGATGCACCTGTGCAGTTTCTTCTAGCTTTTCTGCTAAGTCTTTTTTTAGCTGCTCAGAGCTACTATTATCGAATTGGGAAAAATCTAAGTAGACGACTGGATATTCCTTCCAGTCATAGTTGCTTTGCTCAATATAACAGCCTTGGAAGAGCTCCTTACTCCCTTTAAAGATCTCTTCGAGGGTGTTTAGAAAAAGAGATTTTCCAAACCGTCTAGGTCGAGCAAGAAAGTAGTGCTTTCCAGAGGAGATCAATTGATGAGCAAAACGCGTCTTATCGACATAGATATAGTTTTCCTCGATGATTTCTCGAATATTCTGAATACCGATAGGAAGTTTTTTCATAATTATTCCAATGAATTAACCGATTTTTTGTCACCTTCCTGGAAGCTCCTTGAGCCTTTCGATCCGTGCATCGAGCGAGGGGTGCGTTGAGAAAAGGCCCATTCCCCGCCGTGGCATCGAAATCATCAAAGCGTTCATTGCCGATTTTTTTGTTTCAGTAGGGGTGCGCACTCCTTTGAGCCTCTCTAGTGCAGCAATCATCTGCTCTTTTCGCGTTAAAATCGCTGCCCCTCGGTCAGCGCGGTACTCCCGCATCCGGGAGAAAGCTGTTACGACAAGGGTTCCCGCAATCATAAAGACAATCTCGAAAAGGATGGTAAAAAGGTAGTAGCTGCCATAGGAAAAGCGGCGATTGTTTGAGCGACTTGCAGAGGTAACCGCGTAGGCAAGGACTCGGGCAAGGAACATCACAAAAGCGTTAACGATCCCTTGAATGAGAGTCATCGTGACCATATCGCCATTTGAGATGTGGGAAACTTCATGAGCAAGAACCGCTTCGAGTTCTCCTTTTTCCATCTGGGAGATGAGTCCACTCGATACAGCGACAAGGGAGCGCCTTTTTGTGGGTCCTGTTGCAAAAGCGTTCATCTGCGGGGAGTCAAAGATTCCCACCTCAGGGGTGTCGGGAAGGTTTGCATCGCGGGCAAGGCGAGCCACCATTTTGTAGACTTCATGGTCGGGACCCACAAGTTTGACACGCATGAGCCACTTTGCCATTTTTCGAGAAAGGGCCAAAGAGATACATGAGCCCACCATTCCCCAAACAAGACAGAAAATAGCGAGAGCTTCTAGATCAAGTCCATAAGTTGTTAAATAAGGGCGTACCCCTAGGACCGATAAAACAACCGAAATCGTTGCAACAACTAAAATGTTTATCATCAAAAAAAGGGCAATTCTTCGAAACATATGTAGCCTCCTCAAATTAATTCAATGGTACCATTTCTTAGTCATTTTTATCCACCCCTATAACCGAAATATTATTTTAATTAAAAAAGTGATCGAGATTTATTGCCTATAAATAGGCTAGAGGTGGCGTGTCAGGAATGCATATAAGCTCCTCCCTGTGCACGATTCCGTTTTTCTTCCAAATAAACCTTAACAAAACGCATTTGTTAGCCAGCTGTCTATATCACGCTCCCTAACCTGCCCAAAGGCTAATTCTATAAGCTCTTCTGTTGGTTGTTCCCCAACTCGACTTGCCATAGACAAAATTAATCGCCCCATAGGCTTTGGACCTCTTTCGCTAATGCTCTTATGCTTTCCGAACAGCGATTCTATGATTTCTGTTGAACCTATTATCTTTTTACCTTCAGGAATCTTATTGCCTTGCTCTTCGACAACATCAATTAAGTTGCAAGCGAATGGCTCAGCCCGTGGGCAAATTTCCTCTCCTAACAACTCTTCTGCTAACTCCTCATGACACCCGATCCAAACACCCTTTTTACGAGTGAAATTTCTGCCAACCCTTCCTATATCGACTAACTGCTTCCAATAGCTTATCTCTTCCTCATAATCACCCAACCAACTCAACTTCTCTTGCTCGCTTTTAGGAAGGCTTTCGTATTCCAATAATTTACTGACTCCCCAGTCTACAATGACGTCGATGTTGTGGTACCTTGCTTTTGTGCGCTGGTTAGGGGGAGCTATTTTTGCATATTCGGTCAACTGCACTTGCTTTTTAAAGTCAGAACACTTTTTCGTAAATTCCTTCCAAAGCTCATCATTTCCTAGCCAATGTTTGTATAGACAAGCAATCTTATGGGGAATATCTTCAGCATCAACAACCTGAGGGTAGGCTTCGCAAAAGAGTCTTCCCCCACAACGAAGATCAGGACCATCATCCCTCAAAATCGCAAGAGGTGGGATACCATGGTTTGTGCTTAATACTGTCTTGAGTTCTGTTTCCATCAAACCGCCATTGCTGGATTTCATGGGAACAATTCCTAGAGGCTCCACGTCTTCAAGGCTAACTGTTAAGTCATCTCTTTTCAAAAGAGAGGCCATGCGCACTCCCAATACTACAAGACATTTGTGTACCCCTTTGCTAACAACATGATCTATAATCCATATCCAATCATTAGCAGCCTCCTTGGGGCGCATTAGCTTATGCAACCCAAACTTCATTTCCCACTGAATGCATGTCTCTACAGCTGGTGCACGATCCAATTTGCCTTGCTCGCGAAAAACCTGCATTGCATGAGCTGTCGGAGAAAACCCCAGGCAAGCAGTATGCATAAGAGTTAGAGACGTTGCTATGAGGCTATTCCAATATGTGTGGCGGCAAGGCTTACGCGTCAAAGGAGCAACCTCTTTTTTTTTGACTCCTCTAGCTGTTGGTCAACTTTTTCCAATTTCGCTCTAAGCGCTGAATTCTCGGCTTCCTTTTGCCTAACGACTTCTTTAGCTGCATTTAAAGCTGCTTTTTCTTGTGCCAGCTCCTCTTGAAGCGAATCGCGGCTGGTTCTAGCTCTCTTTACGGCTAGCTTTTGCTTCTTAAGGCTATATTTTGCCGTTTTAGCCTTACTTCTCCAGGAATCGCGGCTTTCTTCAAGCCACTTCAAGGTCTTATCGACCCTTAAAGGCAGTGGGTTATTTGATTGTTTTGAATTTGGTATATCCATAAGTTCCTTTAAGTTTTATGCAAAAAAAAACATTTTACACAAAAATACAAAGGAAGGAAAGTAGAAACTTTACTTAACCCTAAATATGTTGAAAATCAGCTAATTCCTGACACGCCACATTATTCCTATTTTTTTAATTGGATCAGCAATATTTTTTACAATATTTTATAATTTTTTCTCTAAAATTATTTTTCAAAGGATTGCACTGACAGCTCTAGTACTCATAGCATTTTATTGGCTATTCTCTATTCTCTTTCAAGAATCTAAGTATTTTTTGTTAACTTACAATCGTTTTGGAAGTTTAAACTCCTTTTTATTAACTGTTTGTATGATTTCATCTTTAATTTTCGCTTTTATTTGGATAAAAAAACCCAATCTTATTTGGATTTGTTTATTTATTATTTCTAGCGCTATTTCTGCCTATATAATGTCTCTCTGTTAATATGTCGTTTTCCTTTCAAAATATCCCAAAATCGAATACAATTTAACCAAACTCTAAAAATAGGAGTAGTATATGGCTTTAAAAAAAAATACCTTACCGCGACTTGATAGTGTAGAAAGCATGTATGAAGATAGTCTACATGAGATTTCTCTATTTGAGGGAGGTTTCATAAACTTTGGCTACTGGACGCAGAGCTTGCCATGTTCAAGAAATTTCTCGAAAAAAGAACGCTTAGAAAGTGAAAAAAACTTATACAGGTATGTAGGAAAAGAATTAGCGATTAATCAATCAGATGTAGTTTTAGATTTAGGCTGTGGCTTAGGGCTAGGCACAAAATTAATTGCTAAAGAATTTCTCCCTAAAGAGATAGTTGGAATAGACTCTTCTACCCACCAGATTAATAAAGCAAATCATCTTGATGAAAAAGTTTTAGCTCCTAAACTTAATGTACGTTTTCAATTAGAAAATGCTTGCCACCTCTCATTCAAAAGACACTCCTTCGATAAAATTATTTCCATTGAGGCTGTACAGCACTTTGAATCACTAATGGGATTTTTGAAAGAGGCGTACAAGGTTCTTAAAGCAAATGGAAATATCGGTATTGCAACATTTTTTGGGACCTCCGAAGCCTCCTTTCAAAAGTCTGCAAATTTAATACCTACAATTAAAAGTTATACCGATAAATTGTTTCCTATTCAAGAGGTTATAAGCTCCTTAGAGCAAGTGGGCTTTATAAATATTAAAGTAGAAAGCATTGGAAAGCACGTTTGGCCACAACTTGATAAGTGGATTAGCCAAGGAGACCTAAAAGATTCTTGGGATAAAAACTGGTATATAGGATATAAGCAAGATCTTTACGATTATTATGTAGTGACTGCAAAAAAGAAATAATGAAATCTATTTGCACTGTAATTTTCCCAAAAAATCACTCTGAGCTTCTTTATGCAAAAAGAAGTAGTTATTATAATTTTCTCTATCTAAAACAATCTCTTTCTGATACAAAAGAGCTCCCTTGCTAAGAACCAAGCTTTTAAAGCCCCTGATTCTAAAACACATGCAAGATTGCAAAGAATGCCGAGGCAAATGCTGGGGCATTTTTACCAAAAACACTAAACCATACCCCTAATAACATACCAGTGTTTTCTGTGAATGTGTGCTCTATCTCTGGGGCTAAGGTGAACTGCACCATCTCAAGAGCTTCTACACTAGCTTTTTCTCCTGTTGTCGTCCTGCCTGGCTTTCCAGAGAACCTTCCTTTAAAGTTATACTGAAAGTTTGCATCATAGGCTATCGCCCATCGGCTATTGAGGTTATACTCCCCCGAGGAGTAGATCGAAATATAATTTCCTGGATAAATCTTTCCTCGGGTTCCAAACCCTCCCCCATAGGCATTGAATGACTTTACGTGAACAGGCGCAGGCACAAAATACCCTGCACTAAACCTCATCTGAAAGCTGTGATATTCATTAAGCTTAAACAGCTTTTGAAAGGCTAGATATAACCCTGTTTGGAACGACCCTAGCCCCGTTAGGTCTGTTTCATTCTTTTTGGGGTTGAGCTTCTGGTGCTGTCCTGTGGGAAAGACCTCCTGCAAAATGATTCTAAAGTCTGGGACCCAGGTACCTGGAACTTCGTTAAGAACTTGAAACCCCAAGCGAACAGTCGTATCTTGAATACGGGTAGAGCTCGCACTTCCACTAAAGTTATTCGTCCAAGAGCCAATGAATTCCATCCCCAGTACGGAATTAAAGCCCAGCTGTAAATCTAAGTAGTTATAAATAGACCAGAGATCTGTTTCGTTCTTGATGCTCCAGTCAGAGTCATAAAACCCATACTGATTTTTAACCCCTACTGTAACTTCTAAAGCGGGGTGTGAGGAAGCTGGAGTAATCGCCATTGGAGTAAACAAAGGCCCAGTAAACCACTGATCAAAAGTGGTAGCTTCTGAAAGGTTTTTCTGGAATGAAGTCTGACCGCAAAATAAAGAAATATTCCCCAGGATAAATATTATAAAGAGTTTTTGCTTAAATCGATTGAGCAACGCCATATCTCCGTGTCCGCCCCATGCTACAGATTACCTTCTTGAGCCCAGTTTAAAAATATTTCAATAATATCATTCAGGTTTTGAGACCCGCCAGCTCCTTGAAACTGGCATTTTTTCACATCACACTGAACCCAGTTCTGTTCATTTTTTTCCCAACAAATTTCACTAAAGTTTTTCCCTTCTAAATCTGTATCAACCAAATCTATATTAACTTTCCATCCAGGATTATCCAGCGTATCTATTTTAACTCCAAACTCATGTTCCCAATCACCATCACATTGATCAAGATACCATTTTTGCAATAAATCGAGCGACCTGTTTCTCATATTTACCTTGTTAATTCCCAATCTTTTGGATATCTAATACCCCCTGGGTATTGAGGATCGTGAATATGAGGTGTATTAATATCCATCTTTAATATCTTGTTACGGTGACTTTTTCCTATGCCGTCATATCGCTTCAAGCTTTCCCAAGGCTTTGGATCGTAAGGGTTTGTTTGAGGGTGGAACGTTTCATAATGCGTTACTCTCCTTGAAGAAAGATCTGTTCGAAATACTGTATGTGGACCTTTCGCTTTAGGATTAGGAACAAATCTATTCCTTCTCCCAATTTTTCTATGGGGCAGCTCTTTAGACAATGAAGAGGTTAGCGTTTTATCTGGCAGCTTAAAGGCTGGAAAAGAAAGCTGGCTTGCCCTTCTAATGAGCGCCATACTTCCCATACTGCCTATCAGGCTTATCCCATTGTCTATGTTAGTTGCCATATTATGCGATAGGCTTGTTTTTTGTAAAAGCTGTGTTGTCACGGTGTCTTCAAACTCCCCCGAAATAACCGCGCGCACTCCTGTAATGAAATAATCGAGCCCATGGGCTATAACGAAAAAACCTGCGGGAGCTGCTAGGCCACCAGAACCAACAGCAAGTGTCCCTCCAATGGTCATCTCTGTGAGGCCGCCAAAGGCCTGGCATGCTCCTTGGAAACGGGGGTTTTGTAAAATGGCGTTGGCTCCAGATGCTATGTGATTAAGGGTACCTGAATGATAAGCTCTAAAGTGGGGCGGCATTACAGCCTCTCCATAGAGATCGAAGGTGAGATGGGGGTTGTTGAGGAGGAACTGGTAGAGGTTGGGACCCTCGGAGAAACCCTTGGGATCGGGTGAGAGCCAGCGGCCGGTTTGGGGATCATAGAGACGACGGCCAAATTGAACAAGATGGAAGATGTGCCTCTTGGATTGGTAGCGCCAGGGGTTCAGATCTGAGTGAGACCTTTCCTCTCCGAAGGCTGTAAAGTGGTAACTCTCTTTTTGGGGACCGAAAAAAGTTCCCCAAAGGGATGGGGCATCTTGGGGCTCGATCGAAATGATGTTGCCAAAGAAGTCATGGGTAGGAAAATAAATGTTTTGGTTGAGCTCAAGGGCAATAGTGGCTCCGATCTCGGCTCCTTGGCCCTGGCCAAGGATGCGGAGCTGGTGGGGATAGATCCCAAGCTCGCATTGGTCGTCATAGAGAAGGGGCTTGGGCGTTTGGGGTACCCATTGCTGGTACTGGTAGAGGGAGGTGGTGTGGGTGTGGCAACGGCCCCAGGAGTCGTAAGTGAGGGCGAGGGCTTGGGAACCTTTTTCAATACGGATAAGGCGGTCAAGGGCATCGTAGCGGTAGCGGGCGGAATGGTCGGAAAGGGTATTGCCATTAAGATCGTAGTGGTGAGTGGCGATTTGATTGAGATCATTCAGAGGAATAGATCTTTCGTTTTTAGAGGTGCGGTTGTGGTGTGCATCATAGGTGTAGCTGGTGTCGTTCTCGTAGATGAGTTGGTTAAGGGGATCGTAGTCGTAGGCGGTGACTTCGTCGTTCCGGATATAGGTATAGATGTTTCCATTGGGGTCGATGTGGGGAATGGACTGGGTGATGGTGGGGGTTTCGATGTGAACAGAACGGGAAAGGAGGTCGTAGGTGTAGTGGGTTGTTTCATTTTCTTGGAGAATGTTGTGGCTAAGGTCGTAGGCGTCGTAGGTGTGGGTGTAGAGGGGCTCGCCTTGGGGTGTGAGACGTGTGATTTGTATGAGATGGTAGGGATCGTAGTGGTAGTGGACGGTGGCTCGGGGCAGGTAGAGATGGGTTTTGCGGCCGAGTGTATCGTAGGTGCGGCGGGTGGAGAGGCCGTTGGCAAGGGTCTCGGTGAGGAGCTGGCTGAAGTGGTTATGGGTGCGGGTAGTGGTTTGGTTATGGATGTGGTCGGTGGAGGTGATGATGTTCCCAAGGGCGTCGTGTGTGAGGGTGTAGTGGATGTGGGGAGCTTTGATGGAGGTTTGTTGCCCAAGGGCGTTATAGGTATAGGTGATGGTGACACCGTCGGGCTTGGTGAGGGTCTTAAGATGTCCATCGGGAGTGTAGGTGTAGGTGGTTGTTTTGCCTTGGGGCTCGTGGAGGGCGATAAGCTGGTTAAGGGAATTGTATTCCCAGGTTTTGGTGATGGTTTTGCCAGAAAAGTGGCTGGTTTGGGCGATTTTGTTTCCGGATAGGTCGTAGGTGAAGGTTTCGGTGAGGAGAAGGGTTGTATCTTTGGAGATTTTTTGGAGGGTGGCTAGGCGCCCAAGGGGATCGTAGATCTCGATGGTGAGATGCCCTAGAGGGTCTCGGGTCGTTTTTTTGATGACGGTTTGGCCATGGGTGTCAACGTAGTGATCGTCGTAGGTGGTGCGGGTTTCATGGCCCAGGGGATCGATGTGGAGGGTTTGTCTTCTGAAGGGATCGTAATGGTATGTTTCGACGGCTTTTCCGACATGGACCTCTTTGGTGAGGGTTTCTTTATTACTGAAGCCGTCGTAGGTGTAGTGGGTGTAGCTATAGAGGGTGCCTTCGAGGTCACGCTCTTCTTCGAGGGTAGGCCGATCGAGCAGGTCGTACTTTGTGATGTGCACTTGGGGGCCGCGTATGGTTTTTTCTAGGCGGCCCAAGGGATCGTAGGTGTAGGTGGTGATCCGGTCTAGGGTTTGCTCTTGGATCTTTTGCCCAGCGCCGTTGTAGGTGTAGTGGGTAGCGACTCCGTCGGGCGCGGTATACTTGATGAGATGGAAGGTATTATAGGTGTAGCTTTCAGTGGAGTGGTCTTTGCCGTTTTTTTTGATGGTTTTGAAGGTGATGCGCCCTTGGGCATCATGGGTGTAGTGGGTCTCGGTTCCCCCGGGACTGGTGTGCTTTTTGAGATGGCCCTCTAGGGTGTAGATGTAGTGCTCTTCGTCTCCGTTGGGATGGATGATGTGGTAGGGCTTCCCTTGGGCTGTGTAGGCGGTGTGGGTGGTGTGGGTGGTGTGACCACGGGGATCGGTTTGGGTAATGGGTTTTCCAAGCGCGTTGTAGGTGTTTTTGATGAGGGGATGCTTGCCTTGGACGGCTGGGAGTTGGGTCTGGGTTGGATGTCCAAAGGGATCGTAGGTAATGTGGGTGGTGTTTCCTTGGTTGTCGATAGTGGAGATTTTTTGGCTAAGGTGGTTGTATTGGCAGGTGACGGCTTGGGTTGCTGATGGGTTGATGTGTGCGGCTTTGTAGGGACGGTTGGAGTAGTCGAAGGCAGTTTGGGTAAAGAAGTTTTCGTTGGGGTCGTTGTCGATAATGGGGTTGTCGTTGGCATCATAATCGATCTTGCGCTCTCGACCAAGAGGGTCGGTTTGGGTGGCAAGACGCCCTCGGCCGTCATAGGTGTAGATGAGGGCGTAAGCAAAGTCTCCGTTACTATCGTAATGATTGACCAGGATAACTTGGCCATGCTTGTTGTACTGAAGCTCCTTTTTGGAAAGAAGGTAGACTTCCCCTGTTCGGGGCTCGTAATAGCTTTCTTTGACCACTTTGGGAAATCCGATAAAGGGGCTCTCTTCTCTTGGAGTGATTTGGGTGATTAACCTCTGAGTCACTCCTGAGAGGTTGTCTTTCTCTTTGGCGTTTCCATCATCATGGACCTTTTCTATGAGGATCGTATCGTCATAGGCATAAAAGATTCTCTCTTTAAGAATACCTTCATGGTAGGTGAGTTGGGCGGTGAGGAGATCGGTATTTCCTTCATAGTGATATTCAACCATTCTCCCATTAGGATACTCTTCGGTCTTGAGGAGGAGGTTGGGATAAAAGGTGCGTGCAACCGAAAAGGTCTCTTCATTACCACTGCCGGTAAAGTCGCCAACTTGATCGGTTTGCACAACATTCCCCTTTTGATCGTAATGGTAGACATGCCGAAGGAGGGGTTGATGGTCTCTTCCTAGAAGGGTTTTGGCATGGAGCCACCCTTTAGCATCCCACTCATAGAGCTCTTGGGAAAAGAGTTCTGTTTTTCCTATGCAGCGCTCAACCCGTGTTAGACGGAAGTTTTTATCATAGTGGTAGCGCGTCAGGTTGTTATAGGCATCGTAAACACTGGTATGTCCCCCCTTTTCCTTATATTTCCCTGGACGGTAGAAGAAACGGTGAGAAGGAACAAGCTTGCTATCCTCTCCAACGGGCCGCATAAGAATTTTCACTTTTTTGTAGCGAAAATTGTCTTCTCTTATGTTGATATTAAACCCGTTATTTCTCCCAAGACAGTAGTGATGAATATTGAGATTACGGGCGTCAGGCAACTGCTTCCAAGAAAGGAGTACTCCTCCTTTTTCTGCTCCCCAGAAGTCATACTCTTCCCTTGGACGATCTGAAAATGTCACATTTTTTAAAATATGGTACCGCTTCTTTTTGTGCTTAAAGTGGGGGTTAAACCGGTAACAGATTTTTCTGTGGTCGCTACTGTTAACGGTCACAGAATAAAGATGATCTTTATCGGGTTTGTCATAAGAAAAACCAACCTTTGCAAACAGTTTTCCTTTGGGTGAGATAGTTCTCACCTCTTTAACTTCATATACTCCATGAAGATTTACCCATTGATAGTAGGTTTTATTTCCGTTAGGAAGAACTTCAGATACTAAACGATATGGAACCAATCCAGGATAGAGCGGTGGCAGTCGACTAACATCAATATCTGTCTCATACCGCCTTATTGATCCATCAGCCCCTTGGACAGTGATCTGCTTTTTATTTTTACTAAGGCTAGCTCTGTTATTATAGACGTTGAGGCGAGCACTTAGCTCCCCTGTTGGACAATTGCTCAATCCCCCAATGTTTTTGACAGGCTTATACTGTGAAGTCGTGGGATCAATACAGTAAGTGACTCGTATTCCTGATTTCTCTGGGATTTCTAGCCAAGCTCCTATAATCAAAGAGGCACATAAATAGTTAAAGCTGTAGTTCCACCCAGCAAAATGCCCTCTGTCATTTCTAGAGTAATAACGGCGCTGGATCCGGATAGGTTCGTGCCCCCTAACGACTAGATCCTCGGTATTGGTGAAAAACTCACCCGTAATGGCGCTAACACACCCTGCAACAATGGAGTTCGGCTCCCCACCAAAAACCGCCATTTCATAAGGGTTTTCTTCTCTTGCAAAAAGAAAAAAGGGAAGTAAAAAGAGTAGCAACTTGCGCATAGAAGCCTCCTAAAAACCAAAAAAATTGTAGCAATGCTAATAATTTTTTTGCAAAGGCTTTTTTTTCTACCCCAGTTTCCAGTAGAGGAGGTGGAAAAAGAGGGGTGCGGTAAAGACGAGGCTGTCAACCCGATCAAGCAATCCGCCGTGACCTGGCAGAAGGGTCCCAAAATCCTTCACATGCATGTCCCGCTTTAGCGCCGACATCGTCACATCGCCGAAAAAACCTCCAATTCCAATGAGAAAACCAACAAGCGCTGCCCAGGGAAGGGTCAGGGGCGTCAGAAACGGGGCAAAAACCATCGCTAAAAGACTTGTCGTGATGATGCCGCCGACAAGCCCTTCTACAGACTTTTTGGGACTGATCTTGGGGACAACTTTATGCTTCCCAAAGAGCTTCCCCCACATGTACTGCGCTGCATCATTGAGCTCAGTGAGAACTAGGAGGAAAATCATGAGCCCTAATGGTCCCGCCTTAAAGCCCATCCGGCTTGAAAACGGAGCCAGGTAGGCAACGTAACTAAGACTATACCCCGCCATCATTATCCCCCAAAAATAGGAGCCCATCGATTGGAGAAAATGTTCGGTCTTCCCCACAATAATCATCCGAACCGGGAAGAGGAGATAGACATAGACCGGGATAAAGATGAGGAAGAGGCTGTAGTAGTCAATGAGGATAAAGGCATATTGCACCGGAATCGAAAGATAGAGCCAGAGACGGACCTGTTTGTGCTCCTCGTCGGTCGGAATGGCATTGAAAAATTCGCGGAGAGCTAAAAAACTCACCCCCATCCAAAGAAGGATAAAACACCACTGTCTTGTGAGAAAGGCGATCAAAAAAATTCCTAGAATATACCACCAAGCGGTCAGTCGGGGCTGGAGGTCTTTAAATCGCTCTGTTTTCCCCCGCACCCAAACAAAAACTTGAAAGGCTAAAAGGAGGCTGAGAATTCCGATAAATGCCCAGATGATTGGGGGTGTCAGAAGGGGAAACATTGACATTTTTAACATGCTGCTGCCATAATTGTAAGTTGTTTAACAAAGGATTTATTATGGATGTTGGTGTTTATAATCTCAAGTACCCTTTCAGAAAAATGATCGGTTTTCTTATCCCCTTCTTCAGAGAAATCAGTCCAAATCGGATCAGCTGGTCCTTAGTCCCCATTGGGGCGGTCACTGCTTTCCTCTACTTTTTTGCTCCAAGCGCTCCTCTCCTCTATTTGTTAGGCGCTCTATTTATTTTAGTGCGGATGGTCGTGGGAACGATGGATGGGTTGATCGCTGTAAAGTTTCAGAAGAGCTCCCCCATGGGTGAGATGATCAACCGGATCGCTCCTGAAGTTTGTGACATCCTCTTGATGCTAGGGGTCGTCTTCTCGGCGCCTGAGTATTTGAAGATCGGAGCAATTGCTCTGGCAATGTGCTGGGCGGTTACTTTCTTCGGCCTGATTGGCTTAACAGCTGGAAAAAAGATCCAAAGTGTTGGCCCCGTTGGACAAACCGACCGGGTCGTTGCCCTAGGAATCTTCTCAATCCTCCAGCTATTGAGCTCAAGCTTTGGGTGGGGACTCGACTTCATCTTCCTTTTCCTCGTCTGGGTGGTGATCGGCAGCTTCTTGACTTTGGCTCTGAGAGTCGCGCGAAATTTTAAAGTATCGTGATGCGTGACAGATGGTGTCGTCTTAAGCTTTCACTTGAAAGAGGTTTTCCTATGAGAAAAGTTCAAAGCACCCGATGGAGGCAGCCCCTTGTGGGTTGTCGAAGCAGGGTAACGCAGAAATTTTCCATAGGAAAAGCTAAGGCAAGGGAAATCTTACGATGACACCATCTAATTACTATCCGGTTTTAAAGGAGGGCATTTTCCTCAACCACGCGGCAACGGCACCTGTCTCCTACCGCACAATTGAGCGAATGCAAGCGCTATGTGGGGAAATGAAAGAACCTCTTGGAAAGCATTTCTATGAAGCCCTCGGCGTCATGGAGCAAACCCGTCGCCTCTTGGCCGACCTTTTGGGCTGCCACCCTGGTGAACTGGCTTTTACCCCGAACACCTCTTCATCTCTGAGCTTGGTTGCGCAGTGTCTTGACTTCAAAGCGGGAGACCGGGTCCTCATCCCGCGGGATGAATTCCCCTCAAATCGCTACGTCTGGCAAAATATCAAGAGGGTTGAGTGTTCCTTTTTTGATATTCCCCATGATGTGTCGCTTACTGAAGTGCTGGAAAGGGAAAACCTGGAGGGCGTCCGCCTCATTTCTGTGAGCCTCGTCAGCTATTTGACGGGAAAAAAACATGACATGCAGGCTTTTGGAGAGTTTTGTAAAAAGCGGGGGATCATCAGCTGCGTCGATGCGATTCAAGGGGTGGGCACTTTCCCGATCAACCTCAAAGAGTCCCCTGTCGACTTCTTTGTGGGTGCGGCTCAAAAGTGGCTCCTTGGCCCCATCGGGTGTGGCTATTTTTATATCCGTAAGGAGCTCATCGATAAGGTCCATGTCCCCTTTGTGGGGTGGACCAGTGTCCGCTACCCAGAAAATTTTGAGAGGATGCCCCTCGAGTTTGCGGATGAAGCAACCCGTTTTGAGGCGGGCCTCCCCAACATCGTCTCGATTGGAGGGCTTCACGCCTCTCTAACCGAACTTCAGGAGTTTGGTTGGGATCATATCTATGGGCAGATTGAGAAAAATACCCGCTATTTGGCGGAAAGACTCGACCCTCTCGTTCCCTATGAAGAGCTAGGGGCCATCGTCACCTTTAAACTCCCCGAAAAGGTCCACCCGAAAAAACTTGCAGCAAAGCTCGCAGCAAAAAAAATCACCGTCACGGCGCGGAGTGACTACGTCCGAGTTTCTCCCCACTTTTATAACACTGAGGAGGAGCTTGAAACATTTGTGAAAACGATCGGGGCAGAGCTGAAAAACCACCACCTCTTTTTCCCTGAGAAAAGCCCTCGAGATCGGGAGGGACGGATCCTCCTTGTGGGTGCAACGGGAACGCTTGGAAAAGAGATTGCCCTTTACCTTATGGAAAAGGGATTTCAGGTGATGGGAATCGGTCGCAACCGCTCGGTCCTTGATGAGCTCTCAAAACAGGAGGCTTTTGAAGAGACCTCCCTTGAGCTAACCGACCGGCAGGCGATCAAAACCTTTTTACGGGAAACGCCTCATACTTATAGCGGCCTGATCAACTGCGCGGGAATGGTCGACGTGGAGCCGGTAACCTCTTTGGACGATGAAAAACTCGTTGAGATGTTTGCAGTGAATACCTTGGCTCCCACTCTGTTCATGCAGTGGTTTGCCTCTCAACCAGGTCCTTTGGGGGTTTTAAATATCGTCTCTCCTTTGGGACAAGGGGGGTATCCCCTTCTGGGAGGCTACGGATCGACCTATGCAGCGCTTGAAATTCTGACTCAAGCGCTCGAAAGGGAGAAAAAGGACCTCCATGTGACAACTTACTTCTCTTCTCCAATGCACTCCCCAATGCAAAAAGACATTGGAAGGGCGGCCCTCCGCTATTTTAAGATGGAAGGAACCTTTAACTACCGCCATGCAGAAGAGGTGGCGCGCGAAGCGGTCGATGCTTTTTTGGCTAAAAAAAGACGGGTGATGAGCTTTAAAAATCGGCTCCAGTTTTTCTTAAACCGCTTTGCCCCGAAATTTGTGACTCGAAAAATCGAAAAGGTCTGGCTCCCATGAGTGATTTGTCAAAGAGGATTAGGGCGATCGCTGAAAAGTATGAAAGCAAAAGGGCGCTCACCTACTACCACCGGTTCCGCATCAATCACTACACCTATGGGGAGCTCTATCAGCTCGCTCTAAAGTGTATCGGCTACTTCATTGAAAATGGGGGCAAAAAAGGGGATCGGATTTTGATCTGCGCAGACAATGGCCCCCAGTGGGTTGTCCTTTTGTTTGCGGCGGCTTTAGGGGGCTTGACCCTCGTGCCGATCGATCGAAAATCTTCTCCTGAGTTTCTTGCAAAGGTGACTGCAGAGACCGCGCCAAAATGGACATTTTTGGGGCTCGATGATCTCTTTTCTTTGATCGAAGAGGCGGATCCCGTCCTCCCTCATTGGGAGGTTTTAGATGAAGACCTTTTTGAGATTGTCTACACTTCGGGAACAACGGCAGCTCCTAAAGGGATAAAGATTCAACACTGCAACCTTTCAGCAAGTATCGCTTCTGTTCAGGCATTTCTCTCCAGCAAGTTTCAGGGAACCCTTTTATCGATGCTCCCCTTAAGCCATGTGCTGGAGCAGACGGCAGGCTGTCTTGCAACCCTTTCTTTTGGAGCGCGGATCATCTACACGCAGCAGGTCCGCTTTTCTCGAATCGCTCAAATTCTGAAAGAGGAAAAGGTGACCCACGTGGTTGCCGTTCCTGCCATCTTAAAAAACTTTCAGAAAAACCATTCACCCATCCGGTGGCTTAGCTACCTCCCCTTTTTCTTAAGACGCCTTTTATCCTTCCCCGTTCGAAAAAAATTGGGCCGCCACTTTAAAGCCTTTATCTGCGGAGGGGCTCCCCTCTCTTCATTCGTTGAAGATTTCTGGGAAAACCTCGGGATCAAAGTAGCGCAAGGGTATGGCCTAACCGAAAGTTGCGGCATTGCAACGGGCAACACCTTCAAAAAACGGCAAAAGGGATCGGTGGGACGCCCCTTCCCCGGGCAAGAGGTGAAACTCGGCGCGCAAAATGAGGTGTTGCTGAAGGGAAAAAATATCATTTGTGAGGACGAGTGGTACCATACAGGAGATGTAGGCCGTTTTGATAAGAAGGGAAACCTCTATATCGTTGGACGCCTGAAGGAGATGATCCTCACCTCGAATGGACTCAATGTCTTCCCTTCCGATATTGAAAAGATCTTGAGTCGCTCCCCAGCGATTAAAGAGTGCGCCGTTTTTGAAGATCCGACGAAAGAGGGGCGGCTGATCGGTGGGGTGATCCTCAACGCCGACACCGATTTAAAAGAGCTTCTTCAAAAGGCAAACCTCGAGCTTGCCTCTCATCAGCAGGTCAGCGCCCTTGTCCCTTGGTCTCAGCCGACCTTCCCCAAAACCCCCTCTCTTAAAATTAAGAGGGGACAACTCCCCAAGATCTATGCGCAAACCGCCGCAACTCCTGAGCAAAACCACACAGATCCCCTTCTCAGGATCATCGGAGCCATTGCCAATGTCCCCGCCGACACCTTGACTCCAGAGACGGTGCTAACCAAAGACCTCGGTCTCGACTCTTTAAATTTCGTCGATCTAACTCTAAAGCTCGAAGCAGAGTTTCGAACAAGCATCGATGAAGCCCTATTTGCCGGCGCATGCACCATCCAAAAGGTGCGAGAAGCGCTAGACACCTCTCCAGAAGAGCCTCCTCCCCTTCCCCGTTTCTACTACTCACAAGTGGGAAGTGGGATCAGGCAGGCCTTCCACTCTTGCTTGCAACATGGCCTTATCAGACGATGGCTCTCTTTTAAAACCGCTCCCTTTCCCAAGCTCGATCTCAACAAGCCAACCATTTTTATCGCCAACCACTCGAGCCACCTCGACTCTCTATCGATCCTCACCACCCTTCCTCGCTCGATTCGAAACAAAATCTTGATCGCCGCCGCTTACGACTACTTCTTTGGAAAGGAGAAAAAGGGAGGCCTTTTGATGCATCCCCTCATGATCCCGATCTTCCCCTTCCACCGGGAAAAGTACTTTAGTGAAAACCTCAAGAACTTGGGGAAATTTCTCAGCCAAGGACGTCCCCTCCTCATCTTTCCGGAAGGGACCCGGAGCCGGAGTGGCACCTTGGCCCCGTTTAAGCCGGGCATTGGGATGATCGTTAAAGAGATGGGAGCCCAGGTCGTCCCGACCTACATCTCGGGAGCTTACAAGCTGTGGCCTCCTTCGGCCTCACTTCCTAAACGGGGAACCATTGCAGTGCGCTATGGAGCCCCACTTACCTTTGACAAAGAGGACTCCCCCGAGGCGATTACCAAGGTTCTTGAGAAAAATGTGCGCGCCCTAGGGGAGATACAGGACCGTATCTAGTTAGTTCGACTGCTTCCTACAGCATTGGAGCTTAACTTATTGAGCTCTTCAATAAGGGCATTTTTCTTTCCATCCTCTAAAAAAGAATTCTTGATTTCTACTATCAATCTCTTGAGCTTAGAGTCTTCAGGGTGATCCAACGATTTAAGCTCTGCTACTTTAGTTTGATAAAATTCAAAGGCATTTGCTTGATCTGCACCAAGTAAACGGTTTCTCAAGCCATCTACCATCCTCTTATCAACTTCCAAAAGACTTAAGTCATTCAGTTGTGACAAATAAGAATTGATTTTTTCAGAAGACTTATTTTCTAAGTCTGTTGTCTTTCTATCCAGCTTATTTAACAAAAGTTGCCCAATAATCTTGGAACTTTCTTCACGAATGATTCTCCTAACTTCATCTGGATTAAACACTAGACCACTTTGATTTAATCCCTTTCCTTGGGTTTGAGGTGAATTGCCGTCTATTATTGGTTGATTGTGTTGTTGGACTGATAAATCGCCATAAAACCATCGCCAAGAATGTGTTTTCAGTTCAAAGGGTTCTGGGGCTTGTAAAGGATCCTTCGTTATTGCTGATATATAGGCCTTATCATACTCTGTAATTTCTAGACGGGGGTAATGCTTAGGACGGCCTTCTTTAAGCTGAACGTAAGAGTGATCTTCCTTAATATAGATAGGAGACCTTTGCAAAAGCCCTTCAGCAGTGAGCGTTTTTAAAGCATGCTTAAAGCCCGTTATATCAAGCTTGCGCTTAAAAGCACCTACAATAAAGCCCCCTGTCGCACGCGCTCCCTGCTTAAATTTTTGGTAGTGAGAGCTATCTCGAGTTGTAGGAAGACGTATAATTGTTTTGTTAAAAAAGGGGTTTTGCTTCTGATAATGTAACAGATACATTTTATTTGGGTTAAACCATGTCACAGATAAAGCCAGAGAGTTAGCCCTTCTATAAATTTCTTTTACCTTATTCTCATCACCCCAGAAAAGATCCTCTCTAAAAAAATAATCATTATAAAACATAAATGCAAAAAGACGCGTTACAAGATTGCTTGTAAAAGTTTCAATGGCGCTTTTATTTAACTGATGCCCCCGATCTCCTGTAGGCTTATCAAAGTAAGTCAGTTGTTCCTTAAACAAAGTAAGTAGACGATAAGTGACAATTCTAACAAAATGAGTAGCATATTGAGGGTCACTAAGCGCTGAAGAGATATCCTTCAGGTGGTCTTTTTTTGCTTGCTCTATAAAATGCTGCGGAATTTTAATGGCCAAAGAAGCAACTAAAGAAGCTCCAGGCATGGGAAACAAAGATTTAACTAGCTTAGGGACCAACCCTAAGGCTTGCGTAGTAAGAGTTTTAGAAGCCGCTGTCCAACTACCTAGAGAAGCCTGCATAGAAAGAATTTCATTATTCATTTTTGAAGAAAAACCATTGTAAAAAGCTTTGTAGTAGGCGCCATAAACAGGGTCATCTAAAAAGGCCCGGATCTTATCGTTCAAATCAACATCAACAATCTCCTCAACCTTTCCAAGTCTAATTTGTAGCTCTCGAAATTCGGCTTCCGCCTTCTCACGGACCTCTTTAAGCTCTTTAATAAGACCTTCTTGGGTTTCTTTTAAGTCAGCACCTGCTTGAACAAGCGCCATAACAGTATCGTCAAGCTCGGATCTCAAACTTGACAATGACTTCCCATTAACCTCTTTGTTAGGGTCTAGCCCAAAAGCTAGAAGGAGACGTGTAATTTTATGCTTTCCTGCTTTAAAAGCTTGCTCAATTTGGTCATCAATCCCTTCTTCTGGAATCCCCCAGCAATCTATAAGCTCAGCTAAATTCTTGAGGTTACTAAGACTCTCTTCCTGTATGGCTTGGTTTAGCGCTTCAACAATTTCACTTTTTGAATCCTTTTCAGCAGCAAATAATTTTATCAGCTTATGATTGCCTGTATCAAGGGCATGGAGATAAGGGGATCGTCCCTGCTTATCAAGCTTAAAAGGGAGGGCACCCTCACGATATAGCTCTTCGCTTGCATTGTTGCATTGAAATAGTACCGATAAAAAAAGTTCACTAGGAAGTTGTGGGTCTTGTTTACGCAACTTTTGTATAAAACGAATAACTTTATCTGTTTGTCCATCTTCATCCCACTTCTTAAGTATCTTTCCACGACTCCTCAGGCGACGGTTCCTGATCAAATAAGAGTCGATTTCATTGGAATCCGCCTCTTTGAGTCCTTTAGGAAAGGTTAATTGTAAAAGGGTGTAGTTAACCTTTATTGCTTCAAGAAGTACCTTTCCTGCTTTAGGTTTCATCTTCTTTTGACTTAAATCAAAAGCAGTTGTTAAGGTGTCTCTTGATAAACGGCTTGTAAAATCACTCAGCTTCTCATTAACGCTTGGGATTTGCTTTGAACCGATGAATGGGTTATCTTGACTAGATACTATTTTTTTTTGAACAGATGCTGACATGTTTCCTACTCACTTAATTGGGTTAATTTTCTAAGGGCATCACAGGAACCATATAGTAGTTCTCTGTGGGGTTGAAAGTTTTCCACTCTACTGAGAGTCCTTCTGCCACGCTAAACTTAACAAACAGATGAGATTTCTCATTTTTATACGAATCGAAATCTGAATCCAAGCAAAAAATTTCGTGACTTGAAGTACTGCCTTTTTCCTTAGGAAAAAGCACTGTTCCTGTAGATACAAAATTTGCCATAAATAGTGCCGAAATTTCTATTGCAAAGGATGGCCGGTATGAGTACCTGTTAATCTTAGGTAAGCTGCTGATATATTTTATGCTCTCAGTATATGTCCTTGGCCCAATATCAAATTGTTTCCGAAATAAGATCCAATGGCCATTAATGAATTTTGCACCAGAAATATTTGGGGCATACTTATTAAGGTAGAAGCGATATGTTTTTGAATTGCTACTAAAAGAGTTCAATTTAGAAAACCAAAACTCAGTTTTACGGTCTTTTAGGCGACCTGTATTACGATCGAACTTACTGGGTATTAAAAATTCCACACAAAATTTTTCAATATGAGATCTTTCCCTATCCAAGAATTCTGAATAATCAGGCAAGTCTTGATATGGAGTAACAGTTCGATTAAAAGTATTTTTCCAACTATTAGCACCAAAAGTATTTTCTATCAATGGCAAGTTAACCTCAGCTCTTTGGAGCGTCATTTGAGTTGTTTTTCGCTCATACTTCCCGATATAATAAAATTGATTAGCGCTAGAAAGTTCGAAGATTTTCGTTTCTGGGTTGTAGTAAGCTGAATATGGAGGCTTAAAGACACCCTTTTCCATAGAGATGTACGGAGCTCTCATTGCAACAATGGCTAGCTTGAATACCTCTCGGTCTTTAAGGATCGAAATGTCTGTTGTAAAGAGCCTATCCTTCTCGCTTACCTCCCAAAGCGGTAAAAACTTGGTTTGGTAGAATCCTGAGGCTGAAAAAGCTTCTGATTCCCAATTCTTGTATTCATGAATACTTTGTTTTGTACTATTAGGCCTAAGTGGTTCATTAAAGCCCGCTTCTTCGCTTTGGTTTGCCCACTGCTTTACACGCATAATATCTAGTTTTGAAGGTCGAAAAGTCGAAGAGTATTCTTTTTCAGAGGGGAATTCTTTGAAATATGCCCTTTCAGGGGACCAAGAGGTGGTCAGGTCGATTTTAAGTTTAGGGATTGCTGACATCTTTAACTCCTAAGTTTTTTTAAAATGTAATAATCAATTTATGAAGAAACCTTAAAGAGGTCAAGAAAAAAATTTACGCAACTATGCATAGTTCCTGTGCGATACCCATTCCGATTCAAGATTTCGGGGTAAAGCTAGAGACGCTAGCACGGGGAAAACCAAATCTTGAGTCGGAATGGGTATAGACTTTGATGCATGCCTACAGGCTTTTGGCGATTGCACTGAGGTTTTTTTTGATGAGGCTAAGGGAGGTCTTATTCACTCCTGCCTCTTTGGCAAAGGTTTCCCAATTGGAAGTTGCCAAAGCGACTTCCTCGATGATTTCTACCGCACGCTCTTTGGCGATAGACCCAAGCTCAGCAACCTTTAGAAGGTTAGAGCGCTTTGGTGTTTTTCCTTCTCCGGCAACCATGGTTGAATGCTCTCCAGCTGGCCCTGAGGAAAAGGTGAGGTCGTAGGGAGGTGCTACGCTCCAGCTCCCCTCTTCATCCATCAGAAATGAGAAGTTTTTGGCATGGTCATCTCGATTATGGCTGAGCACATTAAAGACCATTGCTCTAAACTGCTTTTCACACTCCTCAAGATCTTTTGTTAAAAAGGCAGTTGCCTTCATAATGGTCTTATAGTCAAGGCTTGGAAGACGGAAGTCAGCGTGCAAAAGGCCACTCATGGTATGCATGTGAACGCGCTTTTTCTCTATTCGATCAAACCGCTTTGTTCCAAAGTAACCAGGTCCTTTTCTTGAGGGAAATAGCTTGGCCTCGGGAACGTTTAGAAGCGCTTTTTCTGCCATTAGGTGATAAGCATATTCGATAGGACCAATATCTTTGGGATCTACCGATGAGCGAAATTTAATCAGCCAATCTTCTCCATTAATGGGGATCAAAATTTTGGGCCGTGCTCCAGCTGATGAACCATTCATTGCGAGTAAGTCATCTACAAAACGGTCATCATCATTTTCTTCAAACTGACGCGCTTCTTCAGCGATTGCATCAAGGTCTGCATGGTTTAAAAATAGCGCCCCTTCAATCTCAGGTTCATAGATTAAGGCTCCCATCCCCCGCTGTCCGACATAACTTAGTCGATCCAAAGGAGAAAGAGTCTCAGGATGAATCCCCAAGGTCATTAGCTTACGATCAAGAAGGAGGCGCCCCCACCCATCGGGAAGGGAGTCATTAAAAACTCCAAAAAGCCCCTCAAAGAGGAAGTCCTCTGTTTGTTGAACCCCTCTTTTAAGAGGAAGCTTAAAGGGAGAAATCTCTAGCTTTGTTTCGATAAACTCGGGAGCATACTCAAAAAGAATTTTCCTTTGCTTAAGGGCAAGCGTTCCAAGAGGGATTTTTTTCTCCCCTTGCATAAAGTAAACATAGAGCTTGTTGACTGTCATCGCCGTCCCCTTTTTCTTTCTTTCTCTTCAAGAAGCGTCTCAAGAGATGTGTCAGCTATTTTTTGCCCAAAGAGATCCTTAAAGGGTTCTAGGGCATCTAGGACAAGGGCGATTTTCAGCAGCGACTGCAGTGAAATTTTTCCCGTTTTCTCAAATTTCTTAATCACTGAAAGACTGACCTTCGAACGCTCCGAAAGGGTCTTCTGCGAGAGGTTGAGCGCCAGCCTTTTTCCCCGAGCCCTCTTGGCAAGGTGACCTGACATCTCGCCCGGAGTAATTAAGAAAAGAGTCATTATAGTATCCCTTATTGCTATTTTTTCCTCTTAAGAGCCATTATAACAGCTGTTAAAAGGTCTGTCAAGCAGAAAAAACAATAGACATAAAAAAGTTTAAATTTTATATAAAAATCACCTTTAATTTTATTAATACAAAAAAAACAATGAATCAACATAAAATATAAACGAAATTAATTATTTAAATTGGTGAAATTATGTCTATATATCCAACTTCTAAATCTTCTAGCTATCAGAGCAACAAAAAAGATGCACAATACCCCTCAGATGAAAATACTAAAAATATTATCCAGGCTACGGAAAGATTTTTTAAACAAGAGCTACCTGATATAAAAAAGGATACAAAAGACTGGGTCATGGAAAAACTACTTCCCGCAATGACCCAAGCAGAAAAGGCTAAAAAAGCCGTTTCTGATAAGGAGGTGAATCTATTTTTACAAAGCCTATCAAAAGAAATTCCTTGTATGATTAAGGAACTTGAAACAATCAGTTTTTCAAGAGGGCATGAACTAGACAATTATACTTATCCCTCTGTGGAGAAATTTCAACCCATTGCTTCCTGGCTCAAGGCTCTTGGTAAAAAATATGATTTATATAAAGGACAAAAGGGGTTTATCTCTAAGCTACAAAAGGTCTTTCAACCTTTTATAGATACACTCACTACACTGATCCGCGAACAAGCCTTAGCCTCTCGAAAGCTCCAATACAAAGAAATCTTATCAAAGCCAACACTCGAAAATTTTATTTTTAATGAAGCTGTAACAAAGGCTCATATTAATGCCTTAAATGGTGAGCCTCAACAGGTTTTTTTAGAACTTAGAGACCTTTTAAATTTGCAACGCAACCCAGAAATAAACCGCGTCCCCTCTATGCAAGAACAGAAAGCTTTCCAATTCCTTTTAGCCATTGCTGAGTTTAAAGGATTTTAAGAGGGGAAGTAAGACTTATAAGCCATTGGAGCTTTACAGCTTTTTTGCAAACAGGTGTCCCTATTATGTCTCTCTTAAATCCCATAATGCAAAAGTTCCAACTCTCTAGTGGGGAAGGTGGAACAGGAATAAGAAAGCTCGACATATCTGAAGGGGCTCCTCCTCTTTGAAAAAAAGGTTCAGATGGTTCTTTCTCTTCAGATGGGTTTTTATAGATAATGCAGTGGTAGTAATCCAACTGTAAACCAGTTATATTGATAGAGTGTGTTTTTAATGCTTCAGACATTTGATAAATCCTTGCTTTTATTATCAATTATTTCATTTGAATCGGAACTCCAACACATTGGAGATGAAAGCTCATAATCTTAGCCAAGAATAAGGAAGGACTATTTTTTATTTCAACTTTTTTATCGCCGTGGGTATGACTAAAAATTGTACTTGCTAAATTTATGCTTGATTGGATGTGGTGAGAGATAGAGCATCAAAATAAAGATTTAGTATAATATGCGCCTCCAAGGAAAATCCTAAAACCTCGGAGTGCCACTACCGTCAATTGAACTGAGGTTAGTAGCACTCCGGGTAAAAATAACAGGAGATAAAATTATGTTCAAAATACCCTTAAACTTCTTAAAAAACCAGTATTCATCCAGCCACCTGTGTGCTTATAGTAAAACCATAAAAGGCAAAAAAACACCATTTCCTAAATACCAAGGGAGTGAGCTTTTTGGTATAACGTCTCTATCGGACAAAGACTTTAAGCAGCTAATAACAGAAGGAACTAAGGAAATTAGTGCTTATAACCAAATGATTAGAGAAGCCAAGAAAGCCCAAGAGCTGCGTCAAAAGAACAAGGATGAGTAGTTACAAGCTTAAGATATTTTGGTAGATAAGGGCGCCAAGAGCAGCCCCTAACAAGGGGCCAATGATGGGAACCCAGGCGTAATCCCAATCGGAACTCCCCTTCCCTTGGATCGGAAAGAGGGAATGAACAAGGCGGGGCCCCAAATCGCGGGCGGGGTTAATGGCGTAGCCTGTAGGCCCACCGAGAGAAAGGCCAATGCTAAAGACGAGAAGACCAACAGCGAAGGGACCCACACCACTGGCGATTTCATTGTGGATGTTAAAGATACCAAGGACTCCGATTAGGAGAACAGCAGTCGCAATCACTTCGGTGACAAAATTCCATCGCTTAGCGCGAATGGCGGGCTGGGTGCAAAAAATGAGAAGTTTATGGGTTTTGTTGTCACTTTTTTCGAAGTGGAGAAAGTAAGAAGCCCAGACAAGGATCGCTCCAAGAATGGCGCCAACCATCTGACCAGCAATGTAGGTGGGCACTTGGTTCCAAGGGGTTTTTCCAACAATGGCAAAGCCAAAGGTCACAGCGGGGTTGATATGCCCTCCGGTTGCCCAGCCAACGGCGTAAACCCCCATGGCAACGGCAAAGCCCCAGCCGGCGGTAATGACGATCCACCCACTTTGCTCTCCCTTAGACTTTTTTAGGAGGACGTTAGCAACGGCCCCATCCCCAAGCAAGATCAAGAGCAAGGTTCCTAAAAGTTCTCCCCAAAAAATAGACATAATGACTTCCCTAAATAGTTGTATTGACGTATACCAAAGGTAAGGATTGTTATGAAATATATTCTTTCGCTAGACCAGGGAACGACAAGTTCGAGAGCTCTGATTATTAACCAAGAGGGTAAAGTTTTGGGCCTTGCCCAGAAGGAATTTACCCAAATTTTCCCCAAGCCGGGCTGGGTAGAGCACGACCCCAATGACATTTGGGCCACGCAAGCCTCAGTCATGACCGAGGCAATTGTCCATGCCCGCCTCACCTTAAGGGACATTGGGGCGATTGGGATCACCAATCAGCGGGAAACGACGATTGTCTGGGACCGGAAAACGTCGCAGCCCCTTTGCAATGCAATTGTGTGGCAAGATCGGCGGACAACCGCGATCTGCAAAATGCTTAAAAAAGAGGGGTATGAGCCTCTTTTTCAGAAAAAGACGGGGCTTCTCCTCGACCCCTACTTTTCGGGAACGAAACTGAAGTGGATTTTAGACAATGTGGAAGGGGCGCGCAAGCGAGCGGAAAAGGGAGAACTCGCCTTTGGAACGGTCGACAGCTGGCTGGTTTGGAAGATGAGCGAAGGGCGGCAACACATTACCGATGCGACCAATGCTTCACGGACGTTGCTATATAATATCCATGAGGGAAAGTGGGACGATGAGCTCCTTAGCATTCTCGATATCCCGCGGGAGATGCTCCCCGAAGTGAAAAGCTCGAGCGAGGTCTATGGAGATTGCAGTGAAGGTGTTTGCTCGACAGAAATTCCAATTGGAGGGATTGCAGGCGACCAGCAGGCAGCCCTTTTTGGCCACTCTTGCTTTAAAAAAGGGATGGGAAAGGTCACCTATGGAACGGGCTGTTTCATCTTGATGAATACGGGGAAAGAGGTCCCCCCTTCGAGCGACCATCTGATCACAACGATTGCCTACAAGTTAGGAGATGAGGTCCATTATGCTCTTGAGGGAAGTGTCTTTATTGGGGGAGCTGTTGTCCAGTGGCTCCGCGACTCTCTCGGCATCATTCGAAACTCTTGGGAAGTAGAGCAACTCGCAAGAAGTGTTCCCTCATCGGACGGGGTCTTTTTTGTTCCCGCATTTACTGGGCTCGGCGCCCCTTATTGGGACCCGAGCACCCGTGGAATGATCTTAGGCCTTACGCGAGGGACAACCGCAGCCCACATCGCCCGCGCCGCCCTTGATGGCATTGCGTTTCAGGTTTCTGATATTCTCGATATCATCCAAAAAGAGGTTCCGATCAAAGAGCTTCGAGTCGATGGCGGGGCTGTTCGCGATGACCTTCTGATGCAAAAACAAGCCAACCTCG
Source organism: Candidatus Neptunochlamydia vexilliferae (assembly GCF_015356785.1). Classification (NCBI taxonomy): domain Bacteria; kingdom Pseudomonadati; phylum Chlamydiota; class Chlamydiia; order Parachlamydiales; family Simkaniaceae; genus Candidatus Neptunichlamydia; species Candidatus Neptunichlamydia vexilliferae. The sequence goes on from NZ_JAAEJV010000001.1 coordinate 138,001, forward strand.
CAAACATCCCACTCATGCGTCCGAAGTGGAAAGAGGTATCGGCACTGGGTGCTGCCTTCTTAGCGGGTTTAAGCATTGGCTACTGGAAGGACCAAGAAGAGATCGCGAACCTTTGGGAAGAAGAGAAGCGGTTCGACCCCAACCTTTCTGACGAAGAGCGGACAAACCAAAAAAAACAGTGGGAACATGCGATTGCCTGCGCCAAACTGTGGGGCTCGCAAGATGAATAGGGAAACAGGGGGGCTCGACCAAGAGTGGGACTTTTTGATCATCGGTGGAGGGGCGACAGGGCTCGGCGCTGCTGTTGATGCCGCTTCGCGCGGGCTAAAAGTGCTCCTCGTCGAGCAAAATGACTTTGCCAAGGCCACCTCGAGCCGAAGCACCAAGCTGATCCATGGAGGACTCCGCTACCTGCAACAAGGGAACATCGCCCTTGTCTTAGAAGCTCTCCGCGAACGGGGCCGCCTCTGCCAAAATGCTACCCACCTGATCTACCACCGCGCCTTTTTCGTTCCCAGTTACCACTGGTGGCAAGGCCCTTTCTATGGCATTGGCCTCAAAATTTATGACCTTCTTGCCGGCAAACTTGGCATCGAACCCTCCAAACACCTCTCAAAAAAAGAGACCATCGAAGCCCTTCCCACCCTAGAAACCGAAGGGCTGTATGGCGGAACCCTCTACTATGATGGGCAGTTCGATGACTCAAGGCTCGCCATCACCCTTGCCCAAACCGCAACCGACCATGGGGCCCACCTGATCAACTACATGAAAGTGACCAGCCTGGTTAAGAAAAACGACCATGTTGAAGGGGCCATTTTGCGTGACGAGGAAACCGGCGATACCCATGAAGTGCGAGCTAGAGTCGTGATCAATGCGACGGGCATTTTTTCCGACGAGGTGCGCCACATGGATGAGCCCCAGGCGCCCACTATCGTCCGTCCCAGTCAAGGGATCCACGTCGTTTTAGACAAAAGCTTCCTCGATAGTGAAACAGCGATCTTAGTCCCCCACACCGCCGACGGGCGGGTCCTCTTTGTTGTTCCCTGGCTCGGGAAAGTCCTTGCCGGCACCACCGACACTCCTGTTAAAAAACCCGAGATGGAACCCAAGCCCCTCGAAGAAGAGATCGACTTTGTCCTCAAAGAAACGGGAAAATACCTGACCAAACATCCCAAAAGAGAGGACATCCTCAGCGTCTTTGCCGGTCACCGTCCCCTTATCGCGGAGCAAGGAACCGAAAAGACCGCAGCCATTTCCCGTGACCATTCGATCCTCGTCTCGAAGAGTGGACTCATCACCATCGCAGGGGGAAAGTGGACGACTTACCGAAAGATGGCCGAAGATGTCGTCGACAAGGCGCTCCAGCTCGGCGGCTTTGACGAAATCCCCTGCAAAACGAAGACGCTCAAACTCCATGGCTGGATGGAAGGGGCTGATCCCCTCGATCCTTGGAGTACCTATGGCACCGACCGCGCCAAAATCGAAACATTGATCGAAGAAGATCCTACCTTGGGAGAGCTCTTTGACCCCAAACTCCCCTACCTAAAGGGGGAGGTGGTTTGGGCTGTACGTGAAGAGATGGCCCGCACCGTCGAAGATGTCCTATCTCGCCGAACCCGCTCTCTTTTGCTTGACGCTAGCCTTGCCATGAAGGTGGCACCGATGGTTGCAGCGCTAATGGCTAAAGAACTGGGCAAAGGAAAAGAGTGGGAAGAGAGTCAAGTCGCAGCATTTACAAAGCTTGCTCAGAATTATGTTATGCCAACTAAGGGCTAAAGCAGAGCCTCAGCCAGTAGGCAAATAAGGGGTCGTCAAAAAGAACCTTTCCTCTTCCCCCCTCTTCGTCTAAGATTCCTTTTGCTTTAAGCGCTTTGATTGAGGAGGAAAGGGCCGGAGCACTTGTGATCTCATATTTCTGAAGGACCTCCTTATTGAACAAGGCTCCTTTCTCATAAGCTGCCAAGCGAAGGGCACGCTTTTGAGCCAAGGTTAAAGAGCTGATGAGCGTTTGATAGGTATAAGCATTTTGCCGCACCACATTTTCTAAAACCTCTTCGACCTCCTTACCTGTCACACAGGCGCACCCTTGAGCAACGAGGTGGAAGCACACTTTTTGCGCGTAGTTTGGAATGTTTTGCACAAGCTTTAAAAGGTGTTTGATCGCTTCCGACTTGCAGGATGTCCCGATCGTTTTAAACCGCCCCACAATCCAATCGACAAACTCGGGGCCAAATGCAGGAAACTCGATGGTCTGGCAAGAGCGGTAAAGGGGACGACTAGGATTATTGAGCATCTCCAAAATGAGATCCTTCCTAGAACCGGTGAGGAGAAAGGAGACATTTTTAAGCCGCTGGAGATGGGTTCTTAAGGTTGCCTCTAACCACCCCTGGTCATCGATTTCTGACACTTTCTGGAACTCATCAACTGCGACAACCACCTTTTTTCCAAGACTGGAAAGGACCTCTAAAAGATCTTGAATCGCCTCTTTCACATCTTCTTCCCCTAACTTTCCCAGAGTTAAACCAAAGCTAGAACTCCCAGAAAAAGTATCGAGATCAGCCGTTACCTTAGGGACACAAGTGGCAAGCTTTTTTAACCACCCTCTCAACTTCCCTTTTAGCCCCTCCTTGAGCCGGATGGCTCTCAGGAGTTGGCGAAGAAAATCGCGATGAGAGGTGATATTAAAAATATCGACAAGGAGACAGGTATACCCCTCTTTTTCAAAATCTCTTAAAAGACTTAAGACAAAAGAGGTTTTCCCAAATCTTCGAGGTCCCATAAGGACAACATGGATCCGGTTTTGCAAAAACTGCTTCACGGCTGCGTGAAGCTCTGGCCGAGCCAAATAGTAGTCCCCTTCTACAGGATTGCCAAACTTAAATGGGTTACTGTTCACTTTTTCCACGTCTCAATATTTAACAAAACCGTTAAATATTGGCAAGCGAAATATAGGTCATCTCATGAGAAAGCTCACGAATAAATTCTCCAGACTCAGACAAAAGCTCTCCCTTCCATTCGGATACATTCCGAGCTTCTGAAGAAAAATTTGCTCCAACAAGAACAAGCTCTTTTCCCTTATTAATATAGGGTTGGTAGTACCTTTTGTGGTGAATTTGCTCGATCGCTCTATGAGCGGAACCATCAAGCTTCATCTCTAAAATATAAGTTGCCTTAGGCATCTCTAGTAAGAGGTCTATTCGCCCTTTGTTTGTCGCTCTTTCTGACAATGGATCAAAACCCATTCCATAAAGCATAGAAAGAAGCATCGCTTGATAAGTCCGCTCTTTTGCCCCCACAAAGACTTGATAAGCAAAGCTAGAAAGACCTACCTTGATGTGCTCAAAAAGAACTTCTACTTGGTAATTCTCCAAGGATTTGACAAACTTCTCTGATGACCTTACATCGATATTATCCGTGAAGTGACTTACCAAAGAGTTCTTGACATCCTCCTCTCCCTAAAGGAAGAGGATTCCCAGGTTGTCTAAATACACCCTAGGAGCAGGCTCTTATCGCTAATCCCTGCTGGTTCCTGCTTCAATGTGAGATCTATAGACTCACTCCACAGGCTAAGACCCGATAGTCCTCGGGCTAAAATATTCATTGCTCCTACATGATC